>SCPY01000037.1 GCA_004299495.1 bacterium
GACGCAGAGCCTCGTCAATGCAGGACGCGGCCATCCAATAAGGGTCAATCAGGCCGAACCTGTAATTTATCCCGCAGGAGACAATAATGGCCTTCTGAGAATCCAATCGCGGCTTCACCACCGCCGCGTCCGAGGGCCCGTCGTTTGCGATGCCTACAAAAGGCCTCAGCACAGAGCCTCCTTGGACTTCATGGTCATACTGGCGGACAACCCATTCCTTGGAAGCCACATTGTAATGGCTTAAGAGCTTCTTTAGGATACCCGTTAAATCTTGAGGGCAGGAAAAATTCGGCTCCTGATATTTTGGCCGGCGAAATACCGCCTGCTTGGTAATCCGCGGCAGCCCTTTATGCAGGAATTTCATTTCCAGGCCTGAAACCTGATTGCCGTCATAAAAAAGCTCTAATTTACCGGAACGGGTAAACTCCCCGATTACCGTCGCCTCCACATCCTCCTCAAAAAATAATTTTAACAGCTCATCCTTCTTCTCTTTCGGAACGGACAAGACCATCCTCTCCTGGGCCTCGGAAATCCAGATTTCAGTGTAGCTAAGGCCCTGATATTTTAAGGGCACCTTCTCTAAGTCCACCCGCGCGCCCAGGCCCTCGCCCATCTCGCCCACGGCGCTAGAGAGCCCTCCCGCCCCGCAATCGGTAATCGCCGAATAGAGATTTTTATCCCGTGCCTCTATCAGGATATCCAGCATTTTCTTCTCGGTAATGGGATTGCCGATTTGCACCGCCCCTCCGGAAAGCTTCTCCGAGTCCTGGGTAAGTTCGCCCGAGGAAAATGTCGCGCCGTGAATACCGTCTCTGCCGGTCCTGCCGCCGGCTACCACAATCAAGTCTGCGCCCTTTACTTTCTTAAAAGATTTGCCTTTAGGCATAATCCCGGCTGTGCCGCAATAGACTAAAGGGTTAGCCAGATAGCCTTCGTCAAATAAGACTGCCCCGTTTACCGTAGGGATACCCATTTTATTGCCATAATCCCTGACCCCGGCAACCACCCCCTTGGCAATACGTTTGGGATGAAGCAGGCCTTCGGGGAGCCGGTTTTGCGGAAAATCCGGAGGGCCGAAGCAAAAAACATCGGTATTAAAAATGGGTTTTGCCCCCAGGCCCGTCCCCATTGGGTCGCGGATTACCCCGCCTATGCCGGTATTCGCTCCGCCAAAAGGCTCAAGCGCCGAAGGATGGTTATGCGTTTCTACCTTAAAACACACATTGTATTCGTGGTCAAATTTTATAATTCCGGAATTATCATTAAACACCGAAACACACCACGGCTTATTCAGCTCTTTAGTCACCTTCATTATGGTAGATTTCAGAAGATTGTTTATTATTTTTCTTTTACCGGTGGCCTCTCTATATTCTATCCTGCCCCTAAACGTCTTATGCCGGCAATGCTCGCTCCAGGTCTGGGCAATAGACTCCAGCTCAACATCGGTAGGATTGCGGCCTAACTTTCTGAAATAATTCTTTATCGCGCGCATTTCCGCGAGATTCAAAAATAATTGCCCTTGTTTGCTAATCTCCCGCAATTTCTTATCCGAGGCATTTCTTAAATCCACGGTGATTAGCTTGAACTGGTAATCAATCTGCCCCCTGCCCCCTGTCCACTGTCCTCTGTCCCCTGTCTTAACGGTATGCTGAATCACTTTGTTATAAAGCAGTTTTTCCGCGATAGCCTTAAGGGCCTCCCGGGAAACGCCGCCTATAATCGTATATTCCTTAGTGGTTCGTACAGAATCAATTCCCATAACGCCCATATCAGAGATGGCCTTGAGAACCGAGCCTTCCGCGGGGTCCATCACGCCGGGGTTATAGGCGATTTCTATTGTTCTTTCGTCTTCCGTGTTCCCGCCTTCCGCCTCTATTGAATATTCCTGGATAATTTTATCAATTAACAGCTCTTCGGCAATGCGCCTGGCCTTTGGCTCATCAATATCTCCGCCCAGATAATACGAAAACGCGAAACGCACATCCCTGACATCATTGACGCCTAAGTCAAGGATGTCTTTCAGAACACCCCTGCCCGCGGCGTCAAAAACGCCTTCTTTCTCAAAAACTCTTATTTTATATGTCGGCATTTAAATACGGATTAGCGGCTTATGGAAAGGATTAGTACGGAATTGCATTTATTCAAAGCTTTTCATGCCGTAAATTTTAAGCAAGTCGTTAATATTGGTGGTCTTTAAATCAATCTCTCCGCCCGTATCGCCAAAGGGCAGGAGATAAATCTTTTTTCCCGAAAGGGCCTCGGCAAGCTTCATCTTAATCATTGTCCTGCCGCCGGAGCTGTTTAAGGCCTCAACCATCTTCTCAATGCCCTTTGCCTGGGCAATGCCTTCGCTCTCAATGGCTTTAGCAATCTTTTCCTGCTGTTCGTAATAGGCATCTGTTTCTATTCTTGCTTTTTCATATTCTCCGTCCGCGTCGGCAACCATTTTGTTGACCTCGCCTTGCGCCGCCTGAAGTTTCTGGAGATATTCCTCAACAGTTGCCTTTGCCTCGGATTTAAAACGTTCCACCATCTGGTCAGCCACCTTTTTGTCTTCAATTGCCTTCTGATAGGCCTCCTTGAAGCGGTAATCCTTCGGCAAGACGCTTTCCACAATCACTCCGTGAGGGTTAAGGAGCGTATTTAAGTGCTCTTTTACCGCTTCCGCCTTTACGGTTCTTTCATTCGCCACGTAAAAACCTTCAGTCTTTAATTCTCCGAAGCGCTCCCGCGTCACATTTCTGGTTATCGGCCGCACCAGCTTTTCTTCCAGCTCTCTATTGCTCTGGGCGATATTAGCCAGGATATAAGGAGCCTTCTGCGGGTCGATGCGGTAGGCAATAATCACATCTAAAGCGATATCATTTCCGTCAATGGTCTTAAAAACAAGGTCATCCCTGCTTGAACGCGCCCCGCGATATGATGCCGTAACCATCTCCATATTCTGCAATTTGGTGTCAAAAGTGTACCATTCATTGATAATCGGCGGGAAAAAATAGGTAGCCCCGGGATTATAAACTTTCATCGTCCCCATTTTCACAAACGGAGACCACTTAATCACCCTCACCCCCACTTCCGTGGGCTTGGTGTGATGGGGAAAGAAGGCAAAAACAATGAGCATCACGATAATAAAAATTACCGCCTGGGTCAAAAGATTCGCTCTATTCATGCGTCCTTACTCCTTTTTTTCAT
>SCPY01000038.1 GCA_004299495.1 bacterium
GGAGATATCAACGCCGCTGTCAAGAAGCCCGGCCTTGCCCGCGGAGGGCTTGCTTATCCCTGCCAAGACTTGCTTGGGATTTAGCGCGGGCCTTAGTTTATTTACCAGATTATCTAAAATCTCCTGATAGGAAAAGCGCACCTTGCTTACATCAAGGACCTCGGAGTTATTTTCCCTGCCTTCGGGCAATTGCGCGTACACCGCTACCTTACGCCCGGAATCCCCTACCTTAAACAAGAGCCATAGAGAGCCGTCCTGCTCCCTATGCGGGGTTATCTCAATTCCGCCAAGAGCGCCTAAATCAGTAGAGTGAATAATGGCATTGGCAAAAACCCCAAGGAACTTATCGCTATCAATACCTTTTCCCGCAATCGCCCTCAGTTCAAACCTGCGGTCATAAAGAAGCGAGCGTATGGCAAGCTGGGCAAGCCGGCTCCAGTCGCCTGCCTTGATGCCGGTGATATAAAGCGGCCTCGGCTGCTGCCCCTGGGGAGGCGTTTTAAGCGCAATGGCAGGAACAGGCAATGGCCCCCGGCTTGAAACATCCTCAAGATTATCTGAGGAAGCAGGCACTTTCTCTTCTTTTTTCGCTGGCTGTTTCTCGTCTTTCGATGCTTGCCCTTCTTCAGCCGCATCCGCCTGTCCTGCCGAGGCAATCGCTTTATTATCTCTCCGGGCTATTCGCGCGGAAACGGCAAGCAGGACATCTTTGAGCCGCTGGGTATAGCCCCACTCATTATCATACCAGACCGAAAACATCACTATATTGCTATAAGCCCTGATGGTGGATAAATCCACCATCGCGGATTGATTGCTCCGGAGAATATCCCGGGAGGAAAGATTATATCCTGCGCCGATAGCATCAGGGCGCTGGTTGGATAATCCCTCAAAAAGCTCTTTAAGCTCCTCTTTGGTTGTCTGCCTGCGTAACAACCCATAGTAAATAACCACAGAACCCGTAGGCGCGGGAATCCTGATGGCCTTTCCGTCATGTATGCCAACACCCAATTTCATCAGTATATCCAACATTATTGCAGCTCCGGTCTTGGCTAATGTCTGCATCAGATGGCCTGCCCAGCTGCGGCCGGGGTCATCAGGCCTTCCCGGAGTATCTATAGGCGGCTGGTCAGATGTATGGGCATGGATAGTCAGGATTCCTCCAAGAATAATGCCAATCTCCCGCTCTAATAGGGCAGCAAATGGGGCAATGGCGTTAGTAGTGCAGGAGGCGCAAGAGATAACCGCGGCATTCAGCTCAAGAGCCTCTTCGTTTGCCGCCATAACCACCACTGGAGTATTTTTGTCTTTAGGAGGAGCTCCGAAGACTACCGCCTCTGCCCCTGAATTAAGATGCGCTGCCCTTGCCTCTTTAGCGCTAAGGTTCTTGCCCGAGACCTCAGCTACGACGAGATTCTCCCTATACTCATTACTCAGAAGATTCCAGCGCACCGGCCCTTTTCGGTCATCAAGCACCAGTATTTCCTGGCCGTTAATCATTATCCTGGCATAGCGCTCCTCCTGGCTTATCTCAATTATTTCTATGGAACGGATTATGTTGTAAACCCTTCCGTAGGTGGTATCCGGGGATTTCAGCTTTGCAATGAAGTCCTGCATACCTTCAATAGAGATGCCGTTTAGGCCCACCACCCTGACATTTGGCTCATTTAGGAGTAAAAGCGAAACCTTCAATAACGCCCCAATCCTTCCGCCTGCCCCATTGATGGCGAAGTTGGACTTTTTAACAACCTCCGGCGAGCTGGAAAAACCCGCCAGAACAAGCTGCGCCTGCATATTTTCCAGCTCAACACGGATCCTGATTTTTTCTTCTATAGTTGTAATTTTATAAGCAGGGGTGTCTATCTCTCTATTAAAATATACACGGAAGGAAGTCTGCTTTAATGACCGATTATAAATTGCCCATAGCTGGCCGGGTTTCTTATCTTTTAGGGATGTATCACGCGGATAATAGCGGGATAACCAGTCCAATACTTCTGCGTCACTGGAAGGCCTAAAGGAAGGTTTGTGGTCGTCATAATACACTCTTAATGCAGTTATATCATCTCTTGCGGATAGCTCCTTACTCAACTCCCTGCGGATTGCCTCTCTGAGCAACTTATCTTTTACTCCGAAGAATTGATAGAGCAGAGGCGATGAAGACCATTGAGCGCGGACAAAAGAGGGTGATTGCAACGTGTTTTCCTCCGGAGGAGCGCGAGAAGAAGCCCCGGCCAACACAAGACGTACATACCCCACCAGCCACGGAAGGTAATATGCACCGGTTGAGCCGGGACTAAAACTATGCCATTTTTCTACTTTATCTTTTAGCGGACTATATACAGAACCTTCTTTCGCCGCAAGTTTGGAAACTGCTCGTTGCGCGTTCTCTTTCACCCGACGGACACGCTCAGGCGGCACTTCTCCGGGAGGGATCATGCGCATGCTCCTATCGTTGACAACCCTCTCAAAGTATTCCGCGGCCGCGGCAATTTCTTCCGGATAAGGATAAGGCTGCTTCAGGTACTCCCAACCATCCAACAGATAAAACCGCAAGGCCCCGCTCGCATCCCTCATTTGATTAACTGGCGAAGACGAGCCTGCGGCTATAACTGACGGTTCTTTAATCGCATAAAACGCCGCACCAACAGCTCCGCCATACTGCCTATCAATACTAGATAAAACAATGGATACAGAAGGATCATTAAATTCTTGCCTCAATATCCCAACTGTCCCTTTTAATAATTCCTCTCCCGCTTCTGCTACCGTAATACCACCGGTAAGAATGAAGTTTTTATCCCTTCTCATTCTGCCAACTAGTTTCATCCAGGATACGATGTGTCTGGATAATTCGTAGTATAATCTCCTGGCTTCTGCATAGCCAATCCCTTCATCAATTTTCAATAACTGGCTGATCTCATAAACGCTGAGATTGTCTCTGCCCACTATATTAGGTAATCCTAATTTTTGGGATAATGAGATAACGCCGCTGACTCCGGCAAATGCCGCAAAGGATCCTCTCATGCTACATCCTTGGTCAAAAGGCGCATCCTCTTTAATATTTACGACAAAACCACCGCTCTGCTCAATTCTACCCATGTCTATTGAGCCGTTTTCAAAACGCGCGCATCCTACGCCTGTTCCGAGAGCTAACAAAACCCCATCATTTAAATTATCAAAATTAAGCGATGCTACTGCAAACGCCGTTACGTCGTTTAAAACCCTTACCTTGTCGGTTTTATAGTCTCTCCTTAACTCCTCTACCATACTACCCAAGCTATCATAGTCGCCTTGAAACTCAGGCTCTGGCTGCGCTCTGGCTCTCGCCCATTTATATTCGTAGTTTACCAACCATAATATTTTACCCTCAATAGGATTAACTACGCCTGGCAAAGATATACCAATACCGGATAATTGAAAACCTTTAGCCATCTCTTTTACTAATCCCATAATCAGCTCTTTTAATTCTTTTCCGCCGGTAACTACTGTATCAACTACAGATTGCTTCACAACTTCGCCATCCTTTAAAACCGCACATTTAACTGTAGTAGCACCCACATCCACGCCTATATATATACCCTTAGTTTCGTCTTTAGCGAGAGGCTTAAGCAGGTGCCTTATCGAATGTTCATTCGTTAATGACGCAGGCTTCTCCACAAGGTGCATAATTTCAACTTCTTTACCAAAATTGGCAAAATAATCCAACCTTCTGAAGTTATCTCTTAAATAATCTCTAAGATAATAAAAAACTACTTCGGACATCTTTTCATTGGTAGAGCCAATATAAATCCTATTCGCTGCGAAACCTATTGCGTAATTATAAATGAGGGAGGATACGTATCTCATAAGAATGCTTTGCAATGCCCCTTCAAATAATTCCTTGGCCATCGGGACAGATATTTCTTTAACGCCGTAAATACCGCAATCTAACCTGATGATTATCTTGTGGATGCCAGGATATATTCTTACTACTTCGTCAAATAGCCTATCCCAATCATTAATACATCCTGTTGAAATAGCTTGTTGCAAAAACGCCCTCAGTTGCGTCTCATCTTGTAAGGAGATAACGCTGGGGGGAATTACCCTGTCGCTCTTTTTAAGAATATAATGGCCTATAAATAACCTATTAACGCGCTCCATATACCTAAAGGTATTAATGGCCTCTTCGGGATTTTCTACGAGCGGTTCTTGCTTGTTAAATGATGTATTTACTACCGCCGGCACTCCGGTTAATTCTCCTATCCTGGTTAAAAGCCTCCGGTATAGAATATGAGAGCCACTGTCTACGGTTTGGGGCCTAGCCAGTCTTTTCCCATATTGATGGATGCCTGAAGCCATTAAATGTTTCTTAGAAAGCAGTACATCATAGGCTACAATCATAAAAGGTGATTTCCATATGCCTGCAAAATAATCCTTGGCCGCTTCTTCCGTAATACTGCAAGCAGAAGGCCTCCAGGCCTGCCTACCTTTGACTATATTTGCAGTATTATTTGCAGTATCATCTAAAAGATTTAACAATATACTCCTTGCCCCCAGAGCGCGAGGCCCAGCCTCGCTCCTTCCCTGAAACCACGCTATCGGCTCTTTTTCTCTTATGCGCTGAGCAGCTTCTTCTACTAAACGATCATCATCAACCTCTTCGTAATCAACGCCTGAAACAAAGCCAAAACTATCTAATGCCCTCTTAATATCTTCATCGCTATACCCCGGCCCATAAAAGGCATGTGTCATTTCAAAATTTACATCTCTTCCATAAACCTCTTTTGCTACTACTAAGGCTGCGCCTATCGCTGTTCCGGCATCTCCAGCAACAGGCTGGACAAACATATTTTCTCCTTTAACCAAACCGTCTGATATTATCTTCCCATTGGCTAATATATTTAAGGCGATACCTCCTCCAAAAGCCACCTTTTTAAGCTCTCTGGTCCTGGGGTCATTTTGGAGAAAATACCTGAAGATATCTGTAACTATTTTATCCGTTACCTCCTGCAGCACAAAGGCTAAGTTGGCAAACGGCCTGTCTTCAGCTAAAAGAGGGTCTATTTCCTTACTGCTTTTTTTAGAAGGAGAAACGAAGGGCTCTAATCTCTCCAGGAAAGAACTTGTAACGCGTATTTTTCCTTTTGCTATCTGGCCGTAATACAAATATTCCGGATTTGCCACTAATTCACCTTTTTGTGAATCAAAATATATATAATTCTGAAATATCTTTCTCAATTCTGCTACGCGCGCGCTCTCTATATCATCGCGGGGTTCTCCGTAAGGCGCAAACCCCATAACTTCGCCTTCGGCAAAGGTCGGCCTAAAACCGAGATATTCGGTTATTGCCGCCCAAACCCAACCCAGAGAATTGGGAAGTTCAAAATGCGCAATTTCTTCTAATCTGCCGTCGTTGCCAATCCAAATACTGCCGCTTTCTGTGTCTCCGTACCCATCGAGCGCTATAGTCAAAACCGGACCTTCAAATCCAGATGGATAATATGCCGAGGCAGCATGGGCCAAATGATGCCTGACAAATGCCACCCGTGGCGTATACTCAGTGCGGTAATAATCACTTAGCTCTCTTAAAAACGCTTCTATCCTTGCGATGCTAAATCTTGCTTTATTCTTCTCCGGAACATTTCTTCTGATAATTGAATCTACAGATATGCCTTTCTTTTTTGCATATTCTTCATCCATTTTTCTGAAGAATTCATCGCTAGGAGACTTGGAATGCTTGGTATCTACATAAATATTATAATTCCAGCCAATGGCAATATGGCTTATATCACCTAAGGATATTCCTTCATTCCGCAGCAGTCTATGAATAGCATTAACCGGGAAACAAGAGGCATCGTGCTTTGTCCTTGACATTCTCTCTTCTTCTAACACCCCGACTATTCTTCCGTTCTTTAATAACGTAACCGTGGAATCATGCGACGATCCAGATATGCCTAAAATATATTCGCCTTTCACAGAAAAGGCAAAATTACCAACATAGACTTTAACCGCCATTCCCCCATAATAAGTTCTATCCTTAAGTCCCAGATGTTCAAGGGGAACGACTCTCTTATTATGAAAACGGATAAGTGTATTATTATAATAAATATCTACAAGCCTATCCTTATTAATCATGACTTCGGTAACCCCGGGGATTGCCCTTAAATATCCCACAATCTCATCTCTGGGGAATATATCTGAGCCATTACAAAACCCAACAATAATATCTACAATATGTTGGCCAAGAGAGAATCCGTATTCGCTAAACATCTCTTCTAACATATCCCGTTCTATTTTAGCGCGTTTGGAAATTGCTCTTATAATCCCCATGCCCTCTTCTAAGCTCTTGCCTGATTTCAGCAGCCAGGTTCTCATTATAAAGGCATCAATACCGCTATTAATAATCTCCTCCAGGGTCTCTTCGTTTACGCCTCCATCGGTTTCAATTTCTACATCTCTGATGTCTCTATCATGCAACATCTTTCTTAATTGGCTTATCTTCCCCAATGTAGCAGGGATAAACGGCCTACTGCCGGCACCCGGAACTATCGCCATCAGAATAATGGCATTCAAGCCTTGGCCTAAAATATCCAAGAATCCATCCAGTATTGATAGAGGCGTTTCTGGATTAATGACAAGAGCAACATCTAATCCGGTCTCTTTGATTCTTGCTATCAAGGTTTTAAGAACGCCCTTATTTTCAAAAGATTCGTAGTGTATAGCAACTTTATCTCTTCCGGGCCTGAGGCCAGCAGCAATTATTCTTTCTATTAAGGAAAGGTCTGGCTCTAGGCTCATAAGATGCACCTCTAAGGGAACGCCCATAGAAGAAATTTTCTTGATCTGGCCAGTGCAATCAAATGGCTCTGAACCGGGAGTAAATCTGCCATCTAAATAATCTACATGTATAGCATCAATACCGGAAATTTTCGCCTCAGCCACTTCTCTAACCAGCATTTCATCAGAAGAAGACAAAATAGAGAATAATACTTTTGGCTGACTCAGCTCACTCTCGTTTTTAATCGGTGAAAGGCCGATTGTTTTTTTGCCTTTTTTATCAGCCTCTGGGGCATGATGACCTTCAAGTTCTTGATTTTCCAGAGGGCTAGAAGACACACCTAAATCCTTTAATCTTTCGGCATCCCCACCTTCCACCGGCGAGCTGAAAGATTTTACTTCCGGCTCACCATTTCCTTCCAGTATCAGAGAAACCAATATCTGCATCGTACTACGGTGCCCCCCAACATTTAGCAGGGGCGCGGCATCAAAGGCAATTGTGGCAATCACTAAGCCTGGATTATTAGAGATGTGGGTATCAATAAGTCTGGCGTAACTATCCTGCCATCTTCTAATAATAAACAGTTCTTCCGCAGGCACCGGCACCACGGATTTACGCAGTCTCCATTCCTGGATGTACTGCTTAAGCCATTTTTCGGAACGTCTCAAGTCAAGGCACAAAGAGATGATTTCACCGTCCAGCCAATAGAACAGACGAGTTAAATCCGTAGAGATGCCTATAAATCGGTAAGTCGTTCCAGCTCCATTTAATCTTTTGGTCGGCTGTCTCTCCCAAAACATATCAATATATAATGCGGTCTTGATGGATGGTGTCTTAAGATACGCCTTCTTGATGGTTCTAAAATAAATGTCCGGCTTAATCGCCCTGAGGAATTCGTCTCGCTCGGATTCCCTATCATCAGCCAAAACAATCTCAATATCTGATCCTATCTTGCGCCTAAGGGCTTCTTCCCGCGTATTTCTGGGGCCGTCTTCAAGGGTTTTACCGTACATCCCAAAACGCGATACGGAGATATTAAAATCCTGCATTTTCCCAAACCACTCTTCCTCAACCGACAGAGAAAATCCGCGAGCGCCCATAAGCGTATAATGCCTGCGGTATGCCCACTGGTAAAGCATAGAGCGCGGCAGGCTGCGTAGTTCATTACCATTAGGAATATGTTCAAAATAATGCTGAGGAAAAAAGCTGTCCCAATTATAAAAACCCCTCCTCTGATATTCCCCTATCCGGCTGTGGTACATCTCCGACGAAAACGCAGAGTAACGTATGAGCGAGAAAAACGCCTCTCTTTGGCGGTATTCTTTTAGTAAGCCGGCCTTAAGACCAAACCTTTTCTTTGGATTTAACCGTTCATTGAGAATATCTAAGGGGTTGTTTCTCAAAATAATGTTCTTAATCAGGGGGTTATCTCTGACAAACTTATGATGAACTATGATAAAGGCCATGGATTCTGTTAAATCTCTGATTAATTCTTCTCCATGCGTTACTAACATCTTTAAGATAAAACCGTATCTTTCGCTGTTTGCTAAACCATTATTTGCCTGGATAAAGAAGGGGATTGTTGTTAAGGCGGCCGCGCGCGCGTCTAAATCTTGAGTTTTAAGCATCTCCAAGATAAACACGAGGTTTGTTTCTGTAAAGGCAGTAGGGTTTGCCTGGATAAAGAAAGGGATTGACTTTAAGGCAGCTTGTCGCACAAATAGGTTTAACTCCTTAAGCATACCTAACACTAACCCGAGATTGGTTTCAGTAGCAAATGCATTGTTTGCATGGATAAAGGCGGGGATTATCTCTAAGGCGCCGTAGCGCTCGAATGGGCCTTGGCCATCAAACATCTCCAGCACCATCTCAAAGTAAGCTTCAGTAGCAAATGCATTGTTTGCATGGATAAAGGCGGGAAGAATCAAGGTTAAAGCTTCGTACGTTTCAAAGCCTTCTTTTTTCAATCTCTCCGGCACCAGCCAGAAGTTATCTTCAGTAGCAAGAGTATTATTTGCCTGAATAAAAGATGGGATTGCCTCTAAGGCATATTGGCACACAGTTCTCTTTCGGTCGTTGAGCATTTCCAGCACTATTCCGAAGTTAGTTTCAGTAGCAAAGGAATTGTTTGCCTGGATAAAGGAAGGAATTACTTCTAAGGCGCTCAGGCGGCCATCAGACGATCCTCTGTTCCTAAGCATCTCCAGCACCATCGCGAAGTTAGTTTCAGTAAATGCAGCTGGGTTTGCTTGAATAAAAACCTGAATAAAAGATGGGATTGCTTTTAATGTATCGCGGCGAAATTCCCAGTCTTGAGCCTTGAG
>SCPY01000039.1 GCA_004299495.1 bacterium
TCCACCTTGGAGGCCACCTTAAAGGATATACGCGCGGGAAAATTCGCCTTGATGACTCCGGTAATGACATCCACCGAAGGCCTCTGGGTAGCCAAAATCAGATGAATACCCACTGCCCGGGAAAGCTGCGCCAGGCGCGTAATGGCGTTCTCAATCTGGTTTGCGGCAACCATCATAAGATCTGCCAACTCATCAATAACCACCACGATATAAGGAATGCGCTCTTCTTTCTGGTTATAGGACTCAATGTTCCTTGCGGCAACCCGGGCCAGCAATTTGTACCGCTCTTCCATCTCCGAGACCAGCCAGCCAAGGGCGGAAGAAACTTTTTTAGCATCGGTAACCACCGGGCATAAGAGATGCGGCAGGCCGTTATACACCGACATTTCAACCATCTTCGGGTCAACCATCAAAAATTTCACCTCTTCGGGAGTGGCCCGGTAAAGCACCGAAAGAATCAGTGAATTAACGCACACGGTCTTTCCCGAACCGGTTGTTCCGGCAATCAAAAGGTGCGGCATATCGCCTAAATCCGAAACCACCGCCCGTCCGGTAATATCTTTACCCAGAGCGAGGGTTAATTTACTTTTGGCTTCCTGGAATTCCTGGCTTGAGAAAATCTCTCTTAAATATACCGCTCCCACTGAGGTGTTTGGCACCTCAATGCCCACCCGGTTTTTCCCGGGAATAGGGGCGACTATCCTGACGCTCTGCGCCTTCATCGCCAGGGCGATATCGTCGGAAAGAGAGACAATCCTAACCACCTTCACCCCGGGCGCGGGCTCAAGCTCATAGCGGGTAATCGCCGGGCCCCGCTCGATATTGGCCACCCGCGCCGAGATTCCAAAATCAAGCAAGGTGTCTTCCAGAATATGGGCATTGCCCGTTAAATCTTCCTCCAGCGCCTTTCTTGACGAAGAAGCGGGAGACTCCTCCAATAGATCAAGAGGCGGAAGCTGATATGTTCCGGCCTTCAGCTGCACTGATTTTGGCCTTATGGCCGGATTTTGCTTTGGAGCATCATTTATCTTAAGCTCAATTCTCGCAGATACGCCCTCTTCCTTTGAATAAGGCACAATCGTCTGCCTGTCTTCAGGCACCCGTGTTGAGACGGCTTTCGGCAATGCGTCGCTTTTCACCCTCGCCTGAACCGCGGGCGCGGCAAGTGCCGGTTTTTTTTCTTTATTTATTAATCTCGGGAGGTTAAATTTCACCGCGGGCAGCTTCAGTTTTGCCTTCGTGCCTTCAATCATTTTTACCACAAAAGAAGAAACCAGGAATTCCATCACCAACACGCAGGATAATAACACAAGCATAATCGCTATTATCCAGGATCCGGCTCCAAAATAAGTGGAGAGAAATTGAGAAAATGCCAGGCCCAGCAATCCTGAGCGTTCAAAACTCGTCTCAGCCGCATTAGAGGTAAGACCGATCAGGCTGCTTAAGGAAAAAGCAAGCAGTACAAGTCCGGGGAACCGGAAAGGCTCAAAGAAAATCTTCCCCTTAAATTTGGCCGCCCCCCAGAAGAATAAGACAAGCGGCAGGCTGTAGCTAATCCAGCCGAAGGCAAAAAAAAGCCCGAAAGACATCCAGGCGCCGAAAACGCGTATCAGATTTTTTAAGGGATAATTGACCGGATAGCTAAGAAGCGCTATGTCGGAGGCGGAATAAGAGGATATGCCTAAAAAGATTAAAAGGCCCGCGGCGATAACGACGATGCCTTTTATTTCATTTAGATGGCGAGGATTCATCTTGAGGCTGTGCCTGCTTAATACTCAGGTTGATCCTTCCCTGCTCATCAATGCCGATAAGCTTAACACTTACCTCATCGCCAAGCTTAACAACATCCTCAACATTTTTCACAAACTTATTCGATAATTCGGAGACGTGTATCAGGCCTTCCTTATTGGGAAGAATCTCGCAAAAGGCGCCAAAGGCCATAATCCGTTTAATTTTTCCGGTATAGATTTTGCCGACCTCTGGCAGCTCGGTTAACCCCTTAATCATATCAATCGCCCTTTTGCTTGCCTGGGAGTCATTGGAT
>SCPY01000040.1 GCA_004299495.1 bacterium
GATGATGCTTGCCGAAGAACGCAAAGATGTCTTTTACGCCTGCCTGCTTCATGATATCGGCGGGATCGGATTCTCAGACCACATCATCCATTATTTACTTAAAGAGGAGATCCCTAAAGATCCGGCGGTGCTGGCGCATTCCCTGACCGGAGCTGAGATTGTGATCCAGATCCCGAATATGGACAAGGCGGCAAAATTTATCCTTAATCATCACGAGTGGTATAACGGCAGGGGTTACCCCCTGGGAAGGCAGAGGGAAGAGATACCGCTGGGCGCTCAAATTATTAATATTTCAGACCATATCGATATGTTGTTAAGAAATGTTACCGCGCCTTCCCGGGAAGATGTTATAAAGGCGGTAAACGGATGGCGTGAACGCCAATTTTCATCCGCTTTGGCGGATTGCGCTATTGACATGTTAAATAATAATACCCTCTACGAAGAAGCGCTGGATCCTAACAGGATCGCGGAATTGTTTGAGGCGGTAAGAAATGACACCGGAATAATATCCATGCCAGCGGGAGTGGACGCCATAGGCATTGCCTGCGAGGTATTCTCGCAGTTGATTGATACCAAGCATCATTATACTATAGGCCATTCCAAGAGGGTTTCGCGCGCCAGCCTCCTGATAGGGCTGGATATGGGCTTGACGCACGATGAGCTGACCAAGATAAAGTGGGCGGGCCTCTTGCATGACGTGGGAAAGCTTGGAATATCGAGAAAACTGCTGGACAAGCCCGGGCGGCTTACGCCTGAAGAATACGAGTTAATGAAATCCCATAGTGTCCTGACCAGGGAAATCCTTGAGATGATCACAGATTTCAAGGAAATCTCCGTTATGGCCAGCGCCGACCATGAGCGGTATGACGGGAAAGGGTATCCTTATGGATTAAAAGGTGAAGAAGTATCTACTGGAGCGAGAATCATTACGCTGGTAGATGCCTTTGACGCGATGACCTCGGACAGGTCATATAGAAGGGCAATGAGCGCGGATGAGGCTTGTGAAGAGGTAAAGAAGAATTCGGGGACCCAGTTTGACCCGGCGGTGGTCAAGAGCGCGCTTCCCATATTACGCAGCCTCAATATGGTAAAAGACGCGCTTGCCAAACAGCAAATGACAGGCAGGGCCTGAAAAATTTTAAGATATCGTCCGCTGATTAATGAAATCCTTTCTAAATACAGCCTGGAAAGGATTTTTCCATTTTTAATGGGGGGATAACTATGAAAAAGACCTTTATGCTATTTGCGATTGCCGCTGTTTTGTCAGTTGTTCTTTCGGCGCGCCAAAATGATCCTGCCGCGATTCTCTCAAAGCTGAAATCTTTCGACCAAGAAGTTAAGAATAAGCAGTTTTCCTATAGGATATATCTTTTGGGTATTTTTCCGGTAGGCAGGGCTGTGCTTACCGATGAAGGCCAGGTTGGATTCAGGGGCCTGAATTTGTATCATCTAAGCGCTAAGGCGGATAGCGTGGGAATAGTTTCTAAAATATACCCGTTTTCAGCAAATATGGATTCGTATCTTGAGCCGAAGAGCTTGTTTCCGCTTATTTTTCTGCAGGCTATCAAGACTAACGATAAAGAAATAGTAAAGGAGGTCACTTACGACCAATCTAATCACATAATGCAAATAAAAGAGGAAAGAAGAAGCATAATGCCGGAAACCCGCGAGCCGCTTTCCGCATTGTTAAAATTAAGAGGGCTGGATTTAGATAAAACTACCGCCTTTGATTTAAATATAAACACTAATCAAAAGAATTATGCCTTTAGCGGTGTGGTGAAGAAGGGCATGGCGAAGCTTGGAGAGAAGAACATAGAGCTGTATAGGCTTAGCGCGAAGATATTCCGCAGGGACAAAAATCCTTACCATCAATCCAAGGTTGATTTCATTTTTCTGAATGATGAGCAAAAAACGCCGATCTTTATAAAGGTATTCGCCTCAGGAGGGCTGATTACTGCCCGGCTTGTAGGGGTTAAATAAGCGCAATGCCTATCGCCTTCCTGATGAATATGGCGCTGATGGCGTCTTCATCACTTTTAGCGGGGCGATATTTTGCCTCAGAGGGCCCGCGTTACCGCCTGCTTGCTTTAGTAACCCTTGCGTACGCGCAGATAGTTTTTATACAGCTTTTCTGGGGCGTTTTGGGTAAGCTGTATTTAAGCAATATAGCGCTATCCGTTCTTATAATTTTATTTATATGCTATTTCCTGTCCCGCCAAGGCTATCCCTCATCGGTGAAGATGAGCCTTATGCCCGATAATCTTATCTCCGGGGAATTGCTGTCTAATAGGGTTGCCATCCTTTGCCTGTCTATTTTATTAGGTTTTGGATTAGTGAAGCTCTCCATAAATTTAGTTAATTCGCCTTTTGGCTGGGACAGCTTAAATTATCATTTTACTTTTCCGGTAGAGTGGATTAAGCAGGCAAACCTTAAGAATCCTATTACTATCAACGATGATTTAGCCCCCAGCTATTATCCTATAAACGGGAGTTTGATATATCTTTGGCTGATACTTCCTTTGAAGAATGTTTTTTTGGCGGATTTGGGACAGATACCATTTTTCATAATTTCATTTCTTGCCTTATATGGAATTTGCCGCAGGATAGGCATTGTCAGGGAGTATTCTTTTTACGCCGCGGGGCTATTTACCATTACCCCTAATTACCTTAAGCAGATGGAGATTGCCTACGTGGATGTAATGGTCTGCGCCTGGTTCCTGATGAGCTTGTATTTTATTCTTTCTCTTTATTATCAAGGCAAGGCAAGGCATGTCGTTTTGTCCGCCATCGGGCTGGGGATGCTTATTGAGATCGGAAGAGC
>SCPY01000041.1 GCA_004299495.1 bacterium
CAAAGAAATCCATAAAATCGCGATGGATATGGATAAGAAGGGCTATAGGGTTATTGTAATCGGAGACTATAAGCACGACGAGGTCCAGGGCATTGTCGGCCAAATAAAGCACCGGGCAATTGTCCTGGAAGATATAGGGGATATCAAGAAAAAGATACCGCGGGGATTATGCAGGGCCGCGGTAGTGGTGCAATCCACCCAGAATCTTAATAATGTCCTCAAGATGCAGGAAATGCTTAAAGGTTACATAAAGGACCTGAAATTCTTTAATACCATCTGCGCTCCCACCCGCCAGAAGCAGGAAGAAATCAGGGTTTTACCCCGGGAAAATGACTGCATTATCGTCATCGGTTCAAAAACCAGCGCCAATACCAAACGGCTGTATCAAATCTCCAGGTCTATCAATAAAAATACCCACTGGGTAACCTCTCAGCAAGAGCTGAAAAAAGCGTGGTTTAGAGATGCCTCATGCGTTGCCATTACCGCCGGAGCATCAACCCCTGCCTCAACCATACAGGAAGTCAAAGACCATATACGCAAACTAAGAGATTGGGTTTAACTTGCCAAGGCAAGTTTTATTTCCGGGACAACAAATCCCTTTACCTGCAGCTGATTGAGAACTTCCCGCAAAAGGCCTTTCTGCTTTATATCGCTTGCTAGATTATCTTTCAAAAGCAGCATTATCTCATGCACATAGAGAAGCGATAAAGAGCTCCATCCCTCTTTCAGGTATTTTGCCGCGCGCAGGACTTTCAGGTCCGCGGGATTAAGATTGGAAACAAACTTTTCGTCTTTTAAGGTAACCTCTATCTCGGAGAGGTCAATACCTCCGTATTCCGGCACCTTATCAGAAACCGCGCTTGATTCCAGAGGAGAGGAAGATTGCGCCGGAGCTGACGCGGCTTGCTCTTTTCTGACATATTCTATACGAATCGTATCGCTCAGCGGAGGGCGAAGAATATTAATTCTATCCACAAAACCTTTCTCCAGCAGCCATATCAGATTATCTAACGAAACCCCTGCTATATCACTATGAGAATAAACTTCTGTTTTCTCTAAACCGTTTTTCCAATCCTCGATCTCTTTCAAATCCGCAATGAATATTTCACGGTTTTCATCGGTAACCGGAAAACCCATTCCATCTATTACGCTATCGCGCCTGTGAATGAAATACGCAAGGCTAGACACAAGTTCATTACCGCCATTTTCAACGTGTTTTACCAAATACTGCCTTACCTCATTAGTAAATGTAAATAACCTAGGGGGAACATTGGTGATATCTAACTTAGTTTCATTTATGTTTTTAATGGTTTCGGAGATAGTTTTAACCGTTTCTTGCGGGATCTCTTTTTCTTTGGATAATTGATAAAATACCTCTCTTAATTTTTCTTGTAAAAATGTAAGCTTTATTCTTTCCAGTTCTGACTTTATTCTTTCTGGTTCTAACATCGCTGTATTAAAAACCGGCCCACCCTGAAATGTATCACCATCCAACCTTGAGATATCACCAATGCCTAAGATAAGAGATTCAACCCTTAGCCAGCGGGAAGGCCTATTTTTAACTGGAACGTCTGCTAATTCCTCATCCTCAAACTTTTTAATTGTTTCCTGAAATCTATTGAATACTTCAACTTCATTATCCGGCCTTAATTGTTGAATCCCCCCATCTGTAAATTCAGCATATTTTACATATGCCCTCTGCATAATATCCGGCGTTAAAGCTTTTAATTTATGTCTTATCACAATAAAACGCGCTAAATCTTCCAATGTCTCAACTGACC
>SCPY01000042.1 GCA_004299495.1 bacterium
GCCATGGCCAGGCAGCCTGAGGCGGCCCCGAAAATTCAGGTAGCCATGATTATCGGATGCGCCTTTATTGAGGCCTTGACTATTTACGCGTTTGTCATCGCCTTTCTTTCAATGGGAAAGATTCAGGCCGCGCATTAATTATCGCTAAGCTCCGTTAGAAAGCCCGGAGACGAGCTTTCTAGCGGAGTAAAAATAAGAAAATGATGAATCTGGATTTTCAGCAGATACTCACCCAGTTAGTGGGTTTCCTCGCGCTCTTGGGCATCCTGAAGCTATTTTTCTGGAAGCCGGTATTGTCAATGCTGGATGAGCGTAAAGAAAAAATCAGCCGGCAATTCAAGGAAATAGAGGATACAAAGGCAGAGCTTGCCAAGCTAAAGTCTGAGTATGAGGCAAAGTTAAGCGCCATTGAGGAAGCCTCCCGGGTGAGAATTAACGAGGCGATCCTGGAAGGCCAGAGAATCTCCCAGGGGCTCAAGGACGACGCCCATAAAGAAGCTCAAAAGATCATTATAGACGCCAGAAGCTACATCAATGATGAATTCTTAAAGGCCAAGGAAGAATTAAAAAACAGCGTGGTTGCCCTGGCCATAGACGCGGCAGGCCACATCATTGAGTCCCAGATTGCCGAGAGCGACTCGCGGCGCATCGTGCAGGATTTTCTGAAAGAGATTGAAGAGATAGATGAGAGAAAAGATATTAGCGGTTAGATATGCCGATGCCTATATGGGCTTTTCGGGAAAGAGCAGTGGCGTTCAGGGCGCCGCGGATGAGCTAAAAAAACTAAAGACGCTCATCCAGGAAAATACCCCTTTTTATGATTTCTTAAAAAGCCGAGATGTTACCTACGCGGAAAAATGCGCCTTTATAGATGAAACCCTGAAGGGAGATTTCTCCGAAGAGCTCAGGCATTTTCTGAAGCTGCTCTTAAGGAAGAACCGCCTCTACATCATTTCGGCTGTCGCCAACCATGTGCGGGAAAAATACGCTCAAGGCGATACTGTTAACGCCCTGCTGATGAGCTCGTATCCTTTGGATGCCGGGTCAATTGAGGCCATCAAGGGAAAATTAGAGAAGAAATTACATAAGAAGTTGAAGCTTTATTTAGGCATAGACGGAGATTTGTTGGGCGGGGTGCGGGTAATTATCGGAAATAAGGTTATTGACGGCTCGGTGAGAAGTCGTTTGGGCGAGTTAAAAGAAAGGTTACTTTCACTACAGGTGAATTGAAATGGAAATAAGGCCGGAAGAAATTACATCCGTAATCCAGAAGGAATTAGAAAAGTATAAAGGGCGCATCAAGACCGATTCTGTCGGCAATGTTATTCAGGTGGGAGACGGCATTGCCCGTATTTACGGCCTGGATGACGCGATGATGGGCGAGCTGATTGAGTTCCCCAATAGTGTAATGGGGATGGTTATGAATCTGGAAGAAGAAAGCGTGGGCGTAGTCATCTTTGGCCCGGATAACCCCGACCGCAATATTAAGGAAGGGGATGTGGTGAAGAGGACAGGAAAAATCGTGGAAGTTCCGGTGGGTAACGCGGTCATCGGCAGAGTCATTAATCCCCTGGGCCGGCCCATTGACGGAAAAGGCCCTCTGGCTACCAACAAAACCAGGCCCTTAGAGGCAATTGCCTTAGGCGTGATTAAGCGCCAGCCGGTAAAGCAGCCCCTTGAGACCGGAATCAAGGCCATTGACTCTATGATTCCCATAGGCAAGGGCCAGCGTGAGTTGATTATCGGAGACCGCCAGACCGGAAAAACCGCCATCGCCATAGACACTATCATCAATCAGAAAGGCAAGGGGGTTTACTGCATCTATACCGCTATCGGCCAGAAGGTGGCAAATATCGTGTCCGTGGCCCGGACCCTGGAGAAATACGGGGCAATGGAATATACCACTATTGTCAGCGCCTCAAGCCGGTCATCGGCATCAACCCAGTACCTCGCGCCTTACGCGGCCTGCGCCATCGGCGAAGAATTTATGTTTTCCGGAAAAGATGTCTTGGTGGTTTACGATGATCTTTCCAAGCACGCCCAGGCTTACAGGCAGCTTTCCCTGCTTTTGCGCCGGCCGCCGGGAAGAGAGGCGTATCCGGGAGATGTTTTTTACCTGCATTCGCGCCTTTTGGAGCGCGCGGCGAAA
>SCPY01000043.1 GCA_004299495.1 bacterium
CCCGCCGGTCTTTGCGCCGGCGCCATAAAAGCAATTAACATAATAAAAAAAGACGGTTCTTTGCGCCGACGCCTCCGGGATAATGCCGATTTCTTAAGAAAGGGCCTGCAATCTCTGGGATTTGATACCTTACAATCGCAAACTCCGATCATCCCTGTTTTGACCGGAGAACCGAAGCCGACGATGGAATTCAGCCGCGGGTTATTTAAGGAAGGAATCTTTGCCCAGGGCATACGTCCGCCCAGCGTTCCCGAGGGCGCTTCCCGCCTCAGGGTTACGGTGATGGCAACTCATACTATTAGCGATTTAAAATTTGCCTTAGAAAAGTTTAAAAAGATTGGGAAGAAATTAGGTATAATATGAATTATGGGCTTATATGGTAAGGCGTTTAATCTTTATTCACGGCTGGGCGAGCTTTCCGGAGATTTGGCGGGGTCAAAAAGAATATTTTTCTAAATATTATGAAGTAATCCTGCCGGATATAAGCGGCGCAAGGGATATAAAGGAAGCCGCGGAGCTGGTAAATAATTTTATTAAAGACAGGAAAGATTTTGTCCTCATCGGCTGGTCCCTGGGATGGCTTGCGATTTTGGAACTGCTTAAAAGTCTATTATACGAGGCCGAGCCTCGTATGTTGCCTAAAGGGCTGGTTGCAATTAACTCAACCCCCAGATTTATTGACGACGGTTATCTTGGCGCTGGGCCTGCCAAGGGGCATCTTGCCAAGATGATGCGGGATTGCAAGCGTAATCCCCAAGAGGTATTTGAGGATTTTTATAAAAGCTTGCTTTCGGATATCGGAAAAACTATGCTTAGCTCTATTAAGCTTAAAGACAGTGATTATGATAAACTCATATACGGTTTATATATCTTAAGGGATTGCGATTACCGGGATTTTCTCAAAGAAATACATATTCCCACTCTGCTTATATCCGGCGCAAATGATACCATCTGCCCCCAAGAGGCAACAGCGTATATGCGTAAGAGGATTGAGGGTTCACAGTTAAAGATATTAAACAGCGGCCATATCCCGTTTGTCGAGAGGGCCGAAGAATTTAACAGCCTGGTTGAAGATTTTGTAAAGGGATTGCAATGATTTCTCCTGTTAAAATCGGGAATAATTTCTCCCGCGTAGCGCCTCATTATGAACAGCATGCGGATATCCAATATCTATTGGCAGAAAGGTTATTAGAGCAGATAAAACAGCAAAATATCTCTCCTGATAAAATATTGGATATCGGCTGCGGCACGGGAAGGCTTACCCAGGCCCTCTTACGGCAATATCCATATGCCGCGGTTATGGGTTTAGATGTGAGCCGGGAGATGGTTAAGGCCGCAAAAGATAGAGGCATAGAGGCGGTTTCCGCGGATGCGCAAGAGCTTCCCTTTCGCGATGAGACTTTTAATCTGATAGTATCCAATGCCGCCTATCAGTGGGTGGGTAATCTGGCCGCGGCATTTCAAGAGGCGCGTAGAATCTTAAGAGAAGAGGGTATTTTTATTATCTCTTGTTTTGGCAGAAATACGCTCAAGGAATTGAGGGATTGTTTTGGGATAAGGGAAAGCGTATTGCCTGAAAAAGGCGCGCTCTGTGACGGGCTTATAGCAGCGGGATTCTCTAAAATAAACGTAGAGAGAGATATGTTTCATAAATATTTTGATACTACGGGCAGCCTGCTTTACTGGTTAAAAAGGACAGGCGCGAACCGGATATATAAAAGTCAGCCCAGGATAAGCCGCGGCAGGTTTAAAGAGGCAAACGATTTTTATTCCCGGAATTGCCGTCATAACGGAAAAATCTACGCGGAATTTGAGGTGTTTTACGCGACAGCAAGGAGATAAGCGATGAAAAAAATCGCTTTTGGATTGGCGGTAATCTTATGTATGTTTTTATGGTGCGTCCCTAACTAAGAATGCCCAAAGCTATATTTATAACCGCGACGGATACAGGAGCAGGTAAAACTGTTATTTCTTGCGCTCTCGGCCTGGCTTTAAAGAAAAAAGGCATTGATGTAGGAGTGATGAAACCCTTTCAGTGTTCAGGGAACGACGCGGATTTCCTAATCAAAACCTTAGAGATAAAAGATGAGAAATCCCTGGTTAATCCCTATTACGCGAAAGAGCCCCTTGCGCCTTATGTTGCTTTTAAAAGGGCAAGGATAAAGATTGATTTGGAGAAGATATTTAACGCCTATAAAGAGTTAAAGAAAAGGCATGAGTTTCTCATCGTAGAAGGCGCGGGAGGACTGCTTGTGCCCATAAAAGAAAATTATTTGACCGCGGATTTAATCAGGGATTTGGATATACCGGCGCTTATTGTAGCCCGGGCCGGATTAGGAACCCTCAATCATAGCTTAATTACCCAAAGATATGCCCTGGATTATGGAATAAAGGTAAAAGGCGTAATCCTTAACGGCTTTAAAGGCAAAACCTTGGCCGAGAAGACCAATCCGCGAGTGCTGCGGGATTTCCTGGATGTTCCCCTTTTAGCTGTTGTTCCTTTTGTGAAGAATGTAAATTCCAAAAAAGGCCTTTCTGCTTTGGCAAAAGAATTGGGAAGAAGCCTTAGTTTGGAATCCTTACTTAAAAAAGAAAGGACGCGGACTAAAAGATTACGCTCTGACGACAAACTTTATCTCTGGCATCCCTTTACCCAGATGAAAGACTGGATTAAAGATAGGCCTTTAATTATTGAAGAAGCAAAGGGATGTTATCTTAAGGATACCGAAGGCAGGTGGTATTTAGACGGCGTCTCAAGCCTCTGGGTAAATGTCCACGGCCATCGCAAGCCCGAAATAGACGCGGCCATAGCCATGCAGATGCGAAAGAGCGCTCACTCCACCCTGTTAGGATTGGCTCATCCGCCGGCGATAGATTTAGCCAGAGAGCTGGTCAGGATAGCGCCTTATGGCCTTAGAAAAGTATTCTATTCGGATAGCGGATCAAGCGCGGTAGAGATTGCCCTGAAAATGGCTTACCAGTATTGGCAGCATCTGGGAAGCAGGAAGAGAAAATTTATCCATTTAGAAAACGCGTATCACGGAGATACCATCGGGGCGGTAAGCGTGGGGGGGATAGATTTATTCCATAAAGCTTATAAAGATCTTCTTTTTGACAGTTATACAATTGATTCTCCCTATTGCTACCGCTGTCCTACAAAAAAGCTTTATCCGCTCTGCGATGTTGATTGCCTGGGCGGGTTAAGAGAGATATTAGAATGCGAGCATGAGCAGGTTGCGGCGCTCATTGTTGAACCATTGGTGCAGGGGGCAAGCGGGATGTTGGCCTGGCCAAAAGGAATCTATAAGAAAATGGCCGGACTTTGCAAAAAATACAATGTCCTATTGATTGCCGATGAGGTGGCGGTGGGTATAGGTAGGACGGGGACCATGTTTGCCTCGGAGCAGGAAGAGGTAACTCCGGATATCCTGTGCCTGGCAAAAGGCATCACCGCGGGCTATCTTCCGCTTGCCGCAACCTTGACTACGAATGAGATTTTTGACGCCTTTTTGGGAGAACATAAGGAGCAAAAGACCTTTTTCCATGGCCATACTTATACCGGTAATCCCTTAGCTTGCGCCGCGGCCCTGGCTAATCTGCAGCTTTTCCGGAAAGAAAAAACCTTAAAGAAGCTTCAGCCGAAGATTAAATTCTTGTCCAAGGAGTTAGAGAGATTTAAGCGGTTGGAGCATACGGGAGATATTCGCCAGAAGGGATTTATGGTGGGTATTGAACTGGTGAAAGACAGGCTTACCAAAGAGCCATACCCCTGGGAAGAAAAAATTGGAATCAAGGTTTGCCAAAAGGCTCGGGAATACGGGGTAATCCTCAGGCCCTTGGGCAATGTGATTGTGCTGATGCCTCCGCTTGCCATCAGTAAAGAGGAATTAAGCCAATTATTAGGCGCTGCCTATAAAGCGATTAGTTTTGTGACGGGGTGATTTCTTTATGCCAGAGCTTAATATAGACGAAAAGACCGGCGTATCCTACAGGAAGTGGAACGCGCCTTCGCCAAAGGCCGTATTGCTTCTGGTACACGGCTTGGGCGCGCATGGCCGGAGGTGGGGCTTTCTGGCAGATTTCTTTCTCACCCGCGGTTATTCTTCTTACGCTATAGAGTTAAGAGGGTTTGGGCAGACAAAGGAGCTCAAAGGCGATATAGAGTCTTTTAATATTTACCTGGATGACGTCCGCTCGCTTTGCGGCATTATTAAAGAAGAGAATCCCGGTAAAAATATTTTTCTTGTCGGAGAAAGCATGGGGGCATTGATAGTTTTCCTGGCCGCGGCTCAATCATCAAAGCTATGGAACGGAGTTATACTGCTTTCCCCTGTGTTTAGAAGCAGGCTGAAGATGCCCACCCTTAATTATTTAAAAATCTTCTTTTCCCTGTTTTATAATCCCAGAAAACAAATCCATATCCCCTTTGACGCCAAGATGTGCACGCGGGATGTTGACTATCAAAAGATTATGGATGCCGATCCCCTGGAGCATCGCCTGGCCACAGCAAGGCTTTTACTCAATATCGCCTCTTCGCAAATACGCGCTCAATCCCTGAAAAGCGCGGTTTACGCGCCGATTTTATTTTTACTTTCCGGCAAAGATGAATTAGCCGATGCCATGGCCAGCCAAAAATTTTTCCTGGGTTTAAAAACAGAAGACAAAGAAATAATTCTTTATCCTGAAATGCGCCACGCCCTTTCTATAGAGCTGGAGAGGGAAAAGGTTTTTGCTGATATTTTGAGGTGGGTGGAGAAAAGCCTCTAAAAAAGAAGGAGAAAAAGCAAATGAAAAAGTGCCCTTATTGCGCGGAGGACATACAGGATGACGCGGTTAAGTGCAGGTTCTGCGGTGAGTTTTTTGTGAAGCAGGCAAAGCAGAAATGGTATTTTAAACCCTCTAGCTTGATAATTTCATTTTTGTGCGCCGGCCCGTTGATGCTGCCCCTGGTTTGGCTTAATCCCCGGTTAAGCCGGAATAAAAAGATAATTATCAGCGCGGTTATTCTTATTTTGAGCTATTGCTTAATTACGATAACCGTCGGGTCCCTGCGGTCCATATCCAATTATTATAAAATAATCTTTGGTAATATCAATATATAAAGGAGATTTTTAAAGTGAAATATATTCTGGCAATAGACCAGGGGACTACCGGAAGCAGGGCAGTAGTGTATGACCGGCGGGGAAGGCAGGTAACAAGCGCCTACCGGGAATTTCC
>SCPY01000044.1 GCA_004299495.1 bacterium
CTCTTTAATAATTTCTCACGAGCAGAGTTTGAATGGCGAGAAGATAATTCTTTCATATCGCATTGTTAGGGAAGGAGAAAAGATAGATACGCCGCGCATCCCTTCATTAAATGAGATCAATGTAATGCGTCTGCCGGCAGGGATTTGGACGAAAGATGTTGTCAAGGCGGCGCAAGATGCCTGGAGAAGAATAACTATCCACGATCCTGTACTCAATCGCCGCTTTCGTAGCGATGTTGCGATCGAGCGGACTCCTTATCAGGTAGAAGCGGTAGAAAAAATATTAGACTCTTTACATAGCAATGGAAATGCCCTGGTGGTTATGGCTACCGGAGCAGGAAAGACGTTTGTGGGATTTGATGCGATGCATCGTTACTTAGAGGAGCGCCGCCGCAAGCTGAGTGAAGTAGAAGATCCGGGGCCAGTTTTATTCTTGGTTGATAATACAATTATCCTAAGCGAAGCCGAAAAGGCACTCCATAGGTTTTACCCCGGTAAATATAGCACAGGGCGTATTTACGGTGGCAATGGAGAAGGAGAAGCAGCCGTATATGATAAAAGCACCGATGTAATTTTTGCAACGGTTAAGTCGCTTATTTCATCAAACGGAAAGAGGCTGGAGGCATTACTTGAAGTGCGAAAAACCATCTCGGCAGTGGTTGTTGATGAAGTGCATCATCTTCCTGCCGGGACGCATCGGAAGGTTTTCAACCGTATTCAGGGGCACAGCCTTCTTCAGGGGGGCGATAGGCGCACAGTATTTATTGGATTGACAGCAACAGAAGTGCGCCCTGATCGCGCCAGCGTACTTGAATTTTTTGGTAACGAGGTCACGTATGAATATACTATCGATACTGGGTGGGAGGAGGGTTTTTTGACACGTATGAATTACAATAACAGAGACGAAGATATAATTGAGTGGTTGCAGAGAGAGGGAATGACTGTAGGAAGAGGCGGTGTTATAGAAGAAGGCACTCCGACATATCAGGCCTACAGGAGTAGGCAGTATAGTAACGCACGGTTCCCATTTCTATTAGAACAATATAAGTTAGCTAAAAATGGCCGGCCGGATGACCGGACGCTTATTCTTGCTCCAAATATTGAGCGAGCCAGAGCGCTTGCTGCATACTTCTCTGCCCATGGTGTATCGGCAATTTCCCTGACATCACAAGACAAAAACAATAATCCCGAATGGTTTGACCATGCCTATGATGCTTGGAAGGCGGGGAAGTGGCGGGAAGGCAGCCTTTACAGCAGTCATACAGTTCCTAAGGTGGTGGTCGCTGTAAGTTTATTCAGGGAAGGAGCAGATGTGCCGGCTATTAACACTGTTATCCTGTGGGCCGATACCAATTCAACTATCCGTTTTGTGCAAGGTATTGGCCGCGGGCTTCGCCCGGCTCAATTTAAAACCCATCTGACTGTTATTGATGCAGTTGGTTTGAATCGCAAGGTTCATCTAATGCAGTACTTATTTTCTCTTGTCAGTCAAGAGCGTAAAAGCCAGGAATTAGATGTTACCTCAACAGACAGCGATGAGGGTATTTTAGATCCTCATACTTTGCAGGAACGTTTGAATTCTCCCGAAGCAGGAATTATGTTTAGTCCTGATGTGACTAAGCGTATGGAAGACGTCTTCGCAGATGTGCCGACTCGGCTGGAAATGCGCCACAATGGGGATTATTCTTTGATTACAGAGAAGGAGAAGGAGATGCTTGATAAGTTTATAGCCTCTCGGCTTGGTTTTGGTTCACCGTATAATCCGCAGAAGCTGCAAAATTTTATCCGAGGGTTGGTTCAAATGCTTGAAAAAACGCAGGCCGGTGATAACGAAATAAAAAATGCCCACGATTCGTTATTGCCGGCTTTCTATGTGCTGGGGCTTTTTGAAGCCAGCGATAATCTTAAGGAGATACCGTTGCATGCAACTACGATAATTGTGTTTAGCCGGATAATCGAATTGATGAAAATTAACGCCGCCGATCATGGCTTGGAGGATGATAGTATATATCGTCTTTTCCCTGAGTTTCATCCAAAGCGGCGGGATATTCTGCAATGGCGCACAAGGAATCTAAGGGTATTGCGCGAAATGGCTTTTGGCCTTGACATACGCAGGATGACAGAAAATTTAATCTATGACTATTTGAAAAAACATGGAGAATTTAATCTTGAAGACGAGGTTGGGGGGGTGTTATCAGCTGAGCAGGAATCCTTGGATGATCTTGAAGAGCAGCCGACCTTGCTTATTTTTTATGCCGAAGGCGAGAAAGAACGGACTAAAGATGCCCGCAACGCCCGGTATCAGCCGCCTACAAGTCTCTATGAGACTGGTACAGGGTGGAATCAGCGCGGACTTATTCAGGCATATCTTGGGCATAGCCATATTCAGGGCAAGCTTGAGCTTAAGGATTTTGACCTGCCGACAGATGAGTTTATAAAGCTGATCGCCCAGCGCGGGTTAATCAAGATTTCTTTGGCGCGAGAGACCTTTTTGGAATCGCTTAGCGAAGGCATCAAAGATTATCGGAAGGCATTAAGAGATAAGAAAGAGCAGAACATTGAGGAGCCTGGAAACAGGCTTTTAGGTTTGTTGCAAGATCAAAATAATAAACGGTTGGTATCTTCTCGTGATGGTGGCGAAGAGCAAGAAGGATTTTTGTCCGAAGTGCGCGAGAATTGGAAACTCTTTAAAGAAATGCAACCCGGCGATCGCCAAGGAGAAGGCGCTCCTTGGCTGCATGCGGACATAAGAAAAAGTTTTGAGGACCTGCTTGAAATAGGTAATATGCTAAACGTTTTCCGTCCAGACGGTCTTCCTTCGGTGAGGATTACTGTTGAAGAAGTGGATGGTAAAGGAGATTATGAGCTGACTTTTACGGATGCGGATTCCGCCGGAGCAGCTTCTCACATATTGATTAGCGCGCGCGAAGATTTTTTTGACCGGACGAATGTATTCTTAAGAACAGATCACCACGATTCGCAGATTTCGCAGTTAACAGAGATATACCAAAAGTTTGAAGCGTCTCAGCGGAGAATTCTTGCTAACGAACTGATTAAGGCAATAAGTTTTATCGGAAAATCCGCCGAATCTACGGAAGGGATTGTGTATGTTATCCCTGGCGGGAATGAGCTGTTTTCTGCGCTGTTGGATACTATGCTTGATACTGATACGGGAATCGAAGGATACGTTTTAGGGCCGGTTCAAGGGACTGTAACAACAGATTATTCATGGCAAAGCTATGCGATGATGCCGACAATAGAGATGATTAAGCGTAGCAGTTTACCGCCAGAGTTAGAACCGTTAGAGATAGAGAGAATACAAAGATTTGTCATTCGGGCCGGATTCGGTCCCAGATTAGATCCCAGATTAGATCCCAGATCGGATCCCGCAAAAGTAAGATCTTCCGTGCCATACAACCACCAACTGGCAAAACTTTACGCTTTTATATATGCGCAACAGTTACCTCTTTTACCCGCAGGAGTTAGAAAACAGGTTCAAATTATTTTTGAGAAATTAGAAAGTTTTAAAGCAAACAATGAGGCCAATAGTCTTCTTGCCGATGAATTTGAATATAACTTAAGGTGGTTATTGTTGAAGTTTGTAGACAGCCCAGGCCTTATTAAGTTATTAGAAAATCCGATTCATCGGATATTCCGTTTACTTGAGGCGAGTGATCCTAACCTGTCGTTGTCCATTACCCAAATCAAAAGCTCTCTTTCCGTTATTAGTTTTATCTTTAGTCAGGGAGCCCTCTTAAGTAAATACTTAACATTGGTAGAAACTCAACAACAACCAGGAACGAATGATGAGACGAGGCGTCTTATTGAGTCAGAGCTTGAAAAGTTTCTTGATGATGTGTCTATGGCTGCGGATCAAGATTATTATAAGATGAGGCTTGATAACTATTGGCCGGCCCAGCTATCCTCGCTTATATACAATCTTTTCCTGGAGGGGAAGAAAGAGAAGGCTATTCAACTTAAAGGGCATGAATCATTGCAGACAAACCCAATAACTAATACGGCACAGAAGGAAATCGGGCCATCAGAGAAAACTGAAGAAGCGCCTCCTGCACTCAAAGAGATATCTTCGGAAGAGGAGGCGGCCGTTAAGATTCTAAATGAAGCTGTCAGCGAAGACGCGAAAAGAATAATGGTGGCTAAAAAACTGAGCGAACTCAATTTTAGCACCGTGCTCATCAATTCAATCTTTAAGTATATTAATGAAAATGGCGGAATCGAACGTTTGGGTGAGCTCTCTTTTATTCAGAGATTCAATAATGCGCAAGATATAAAAGAAGTTCAAGACGCGTTATGGCAACTTTCTTTACAACCTCTAGAGCCCCCCGCTCCATTGTTTTTAGGTAATCAAAAGAATCTTGCCGAGCCGAAGACAGCCGCCAGCGAAATCCCCAGCAAACAAAAAGAGGGCAAAAAGAAGGGAGAGAATAGCAAGAAGAGGCCGAGGTCTACGGAAGAGAAGTTGTTAGGGTTTATTAGCGAGCTCAAAAATCCTCTTCGCAGCACAGCTGCTATCAGCGCCCTCGAAAAAATCTATGAGAAAACCCCTGACCCCAGAATAGTCAATGCCATTCTTGCTGCGGTTGGGAATGGGAATGGCGTTGAAAATTCTTATGCCCGTAACGCTGCTATTAGCGCACTTGGAAGAATCTCTGAGAAAACTTCTGACCCTAGAATAGTTGATGTCTTGCTTGATGTGGTTAGAAATGGGAATGGCGGTGAAAAGTCTTATGTTCGCGAAGCTGCTATCAGCGCCCTCGAAAAAATCTCTGGGAAAACCCCTGACCCTAGAATAGCCGATGCCCTTCTTGCTGTAATTGGGAACGGGAAGGAAGATACTTCTCTTCGCGAAGCTGCTATCTTTGCTCTTGGGCAATTCTCTGGCCTCGATTATAGCTTATTTGACGCCTTAGTTAAAACCCTTATCGCTGTAGCCAAAGATAAGGGTGAAGATCTTTCTCTTCGCGAAGCTGCTATCAGAAAGCTTACTAAAACCCCTGACATTAGAGCCGCCGCCGCCATTATTGAACTATTAAAGGATGAATATACTTTTGTCTTCAGAGTCATCAGCCTCGACAAGAGAGCTTGGGATATTCCTGACTTTTTTATCTATAGAGTAGATGATGATAATTTAGTTGATACCTTTATTTCTGCTTTAGAGAGCGAGTCAAATATTGTTAGAGCTATCGCTATCAACGCCCTTGGAAAAATCTCTGGGAAAACCCCTGACCCTAGAATAGTCGATGCCCTTATTGCTGTAGTTGGGAACGGGAAGGAAGACCTTTCTCTGCGCAACACCGCTGTCTCTGCCCTCGAAAAAATCTATGAGAAAACCCCTGACCCCAGAATAGTCCATGCCCTTCTTGCTGCGGTTGGGAGTGGGAATGGCGTTGAAAATTCTTATGCCCGTAATGCTGCTATCAGCGCACTTGGAAGAATCTCTGAGAAAACTTCTGACCCTAGAGTTAATGCTATTATTTCTGCGGCAGGTGTGTCTTCTCCGTTTGCCTCTTCGCCTTTGGGCAAGGAGGAGAATCCCGCAGAGCCCCCCTCCGCCGCAAGCCCGATTGCGCAGGCTAACTCGCCGGTAATGAAAGACAACGAAAGAACAATAAGAAGGTATCTCGGGATCCTTAGTAATACTAATCTCCCTACAGATAAGTTCTCAAAAACTACAGAGAGTTTAATTAAGATTATTTTAGATATGATTAGCGGACAAGAAAAAATAGATGATAATCTTGGGAGTGCTATCAAAGAGCTTATCAGTATTTCACTTAAACGTCTGGATGATCCTTACAGGGATAGCTTTCGCTTAAGCGCAGCCATAGTTTTAGGTAAGATTTTAGATAAGGTTAAGGATTTAAAAATAGTTGCTGGGCTCCAGGTTATCCCGGCTTTGTTTAATCGTCTGCGAGATGATGATGAAGATGATGTTCGTTCTGCTGTGATTGAAACCATTGCTGTAGCAATGCTTTTAATAGAAGATGAGCCCTTAAAAAAAGATATAAGCCTTAAGTTAATCCCACTTTTAGGGGATAAGCCTGGATCTATCCGCCTATCCGTGGCCCGATTCTTAGTTAAACATAAGGACCTCCGCGCAGTTCCCGCTCTGATTGAGGCTTTGAAAGACGAATATCAGCTTGTTTCCCAGCTTGCAGCCGAGGCCTTAGGTGAACTTAAAGACCCCAGAGCAGTCCTGCCTCTGATTATGGTTCTAAGAGATAAAGATGAAGATTGGCTTGTTCGCCAGGCCGCAGCCGAGGCCTTAGGTGAACTTAAGGACCTCCGCGCAGTTTCCGCTCTGATTGAGGCCTTGAAAGATGAGTATGTCCGCTCAATTGCGGTCCAGGCCTTAGGTAAGATAGTTGAAGAACTCCCGCAAGCGGAAAAGCAAGCCCTTAGTCTTCCTATCTTAGTTGGCTTTCTCCAGCACGGAGATATCCTGCATAGTCTTTTTGATCGACTTAGGCAAGGGGGCCTCTATTCTGATATCATCTATAACCGTGCCATCACTGCTTACGCTCAAAGGAAAGGTTGGGTGGGTTGGCAGACAGATTCTATAAATGTGATAAGTTATGGCTTATTACAAGATGCTAAAGAAGAGTTTAAGCGTTTAGGCCTGAAGAGCCCCGACCAAAAAGTTATACCTGTTGGCACGCAGATTGAGATTCAAGGCTCTCAGCCAGATGAATTTGGCTTTATCGCTGCTCGGCTTAAGGGTGAGTCTTCTCAATCAGAAGAGATTCTCCTTTATCAACCCGGTTTTAAGGCCTGGCAAAAGTCGCAAAGAAGCGTAGCTGGTACTTTAGATGAGACGTATCTCTTAGGCATAGACCCCGATGGCTACAAAATCTATTATCTCTTGCCTTGGGGTGAGGTCTTAAGTTGTTGCACAATGTATGGAGATTTCTTAAGTAGGCGTAATTCTCAGAAAAAAGAAGTTGAAAGAAACATTCTCCGGAATAAAAATCAAGAACACTGGAATAAGATAAAAAAAGAATTCAAGTCTATATATTCTGGAATAGTATATATAGAAGATGGCGAGACCAGAATAAGAGGTGAGGTTACTGATTATTTGATGTCTATAGCTAACCTTAGCAGAGGCGAAGCTATAACGGCAATTGCCAGCGGTATTATCTTAGACTTGGATGATATCTCAGCTTTCAAATTAGCAGTTATCCAGCAGTACTATAGAAAGGTCTCAGGTCATGCCGAAGCCATTAATGAGCGCATCGCCTACGTCAAGACTCTCTTATCAGAAGAGCTGGATACAGAAAAACTGATAAAAGAAGCTGAGCAGCTCTTAAACCTCTCGCACGTCTCTTTATTAATTACTGAGCCAGTAGTTCAGGGATTAGGTTTAAACAGGGGTCTCTTTGAGGAGAATATTCCTGCTCGTAACCTCTTTGAGCTCCTTGGTTACCTAGAGACCATTGGCCTAGTGCCTCAGGTAGGAAAGACGGTTCTCCCTCTGGCTCAAGAACCGGGTATTTCTTTGAAGATGTTGCAGTTATTGCAAAAAGGAGAATTGACCATTAAGATTAAAAAGTCTTTATTAGGTGAGTATGTTACCCTTGATATGGCCGATATGAGAGGTTTTCCAGTATTTCTTAATGGTGCTTCGTTGCGGATTGAGATGCCTGTGCCTTCAGAAAAAAATCCCTCCGCCGCAAGCCCGATTGAGCATAAATATGGAACAGATAGTGGCGCGCCGATGTGGATTTTAAACACAATCAAGCCCGTATCGGATGAATTAAGCAGGGCTTTAAAGACAGTGTGGAATAATCTCTATGATCCCACGCCTGGAATCCCAAATCCCAGTTTGTATGATTCCTGGGCGCAAAGGGAGGAAGAGAAGAAGAATTTTAGGCAGGCAAGATTGTATCGTATGTGGCAGGCAGCTCATTTGGTGAAGGATAGGCTCCCGAAGAATAGGCTGGAGTTTACCAAAGAAATCGCTAAAGACATCACTAAGGAAGTAAATGGCATTCTGGGCTCAGCAGCTAGGCTTCATCATGGCGAAAACGATGCAGAATATGAGACTGAGGCGTATGAGGTAAAGGCGCTTGAAATCTACGCCGAGCATGCGCAGAAACTGGTGGGAGTGTTAACAGGAATGTATGGATATACTCTAGCAAAGAATGGGAACCGCCCGCAACAAGAAAATCCCGCCGTCCCTGCTTCTGGACAAACTCCGGAGAACGTCGGCGGTATTGACTTAAATCCTGCCGGCATAAACCTGGAAGTCAAGAAGAAAGAAGGGGCTTCTGCCGCAAGCCCTCTGCCGTCATCCCCACTTATTACCTTTGACATCAAGAACTTCCAGGGCTTTACCTTCCAGATTATAAAGATAGAGCCGGTAAGGGACGTGGTGAGTTTAATTAGGGGTTAACTTTCTTTCTTAACTTTCTTTCTTTCCAAAAATCACTTGAAGCCCACCCATTGCTGTGTTAAACTTTGATTATGCTTAGACTAAGGCATTATTTTGTAACCGGATTATTGGTGTCGCTCCCGGTTTTTATCACCTTCTATTTTCTCCTGCTTATTTTTAAATTTATTGACGGTATCTTTGGCAGGCTGATTAATGGCTACCTTAGGAGTAATTTCGGTTTTTTTATACCCGGCGCAGGAATCATCTTTGGCTTGTTGCTAGTTCTGGCCTGCGGCTTTCTGGCATCGCATTTCTTAGGAAAAAAAATCCTGCCTACCATAGAAAGATTGATCTTGAGATTTCCCGGTAGCCGGCAGATTTATCCCTCCGCTAAACAGATAGTCAGCTTTCTCTTTTCCAGGGACAAAACAGCGTTTAAGAAGGTAGCGTTAGTGGAATATCCTTCAAAAGGGATCTGGTCAATAGGTTTTATGACTAATGAGGCCTTTAAGGAGGCGCAGGAAAAGGTTCAGGAAGAGCTGGTGCATATCTTTATCCCTTCTACCCCGGGCCCCTGGAGCGGCTTCCTGGTGCTGATTCCCAAGAGGGACATCAAATTTCTGGATATGCCCATAGAAGACGGCATAAAGCTTATCATTTCAGGGGGAATCCTAAAGCCGTCTTAATCTTGACAAAAGCTCAAGAATTTGTTATATATATTTTGTATAATGCGTAATCATAATAGAGAGGAGGGTAGTATACAATGAGCAGGAATTTGTGCAGAGTAGTTTTGTCAGGAGTAATTATTCTTTCTCTGGCGTCTGTCGCGGCATGCCAGGTGGAAAAAGCAGAGCACCCGGCGCAAGAGAGCGTTGTGACAGCCCCGGCGCAAGAAAGTGCCCCGGCAGCCCCAATGCAAGAAGAAGGTATTTCCTGGGTCTGGGGAGAGGTAAAGAGCGTGGATGGCGCGGCCTCAACGCTTACCGTCACCTATATGGATTATCAGACCAATGAGGAAAAAGATCTGAGCTTAACCGTTGATTCCCAGACAGAATTTGAGGGGGTAAAGGATTTAAGTGAGATTAAGCCAGGTAATACCTCCAGTATTGATTATATCGTAAAGGATAGCAAGAATATTGTAAGACATATCTCCATTGAAGAGATGGAGACAATGCCTGAGGCCCCGGTTTCTCTTGAAGCTGCGGGAGAGGCTAAGGAAGAAGCGGCCCAAGAGCCGCTACCGGAACTGAAAGCCCAGTAAGCTCCACCCCCCGCCTTTTCTATATTAGATATATCCCCTATAGAAAAGGCGGTTTTTTTATTTCCCCTGAAAAAGATTCTTTAAAAACTTAAAAATAAGCGTAAAATATGAAAGGCAAGCGCAGGCACGCTGATTCATTACCAGCATTAATAAAAGGAAGGCATGCAAAAGATATTTGAACCAAAAATAGTTTCTTTATTAAAAGAAGGATTGACCCCCAAAATGTTTTTTCGGGACGCCCTGGCAGGAATTATCGTGGGGATTGTGGCCTTTCCTTTGGCTATTGCCTTTGCTATCGCCTCGGGAGTGAAGCCTGAGCAGGGGTTGATTACCGCGGTGATCGCCGGGTTCTTGATTTCTCTTTTTAGCGGAAGCCGGGTTCAGATCGGCGGACCCACCGGGGCCTTTATCGTGATTGTCTTTGGAATAATCCAAAAGTATGGTTATGAAGGGTTGGCCCTGGCGACTATTATGGCCGGGGTTTTGCTCATTGTTATGGGTTTTGCCCGGCTGGGCGATGCCATTAAATTTATCCCCTATCCGGTAACCGTGGGTTTTACCAGCGGAATCGCGGTAATTATTTTTGTTATTCAGCTGCGCGACCTCTTTGGCTTGAATATCGCGGAATTACCGAACCATTTTCTGGATAAATGCCTAAGTTACTTTACTCATATGTCTTCCGTTAACCTCTATGCTGTTGGCTTGGGCATTCTGACCGTTCTTATCATATTAATATGGAAAAAAATTACCGATAAGCTGCCCGGCCCCTTGGTTGCCATTATTGTCGCCACGCTTATGGTGAAATTATTTCATCTGCCGGTAGAAACCATCGGTTTGCGTTTTGGCGTGGTGCCCAATCATATCCCCATGCCCAGAATCCCCGAGGTTAATCTAAAGATTATTCTTAGCTTAACCTCTCCGGCAATCACTATCGCGCTTTTGGCCGGGATTGAATCTCTTCTTTCCGCGGTGGTTGCCGACGGGATGACCGGCAGGCGCCACCGCAGCAATATGGAACTGATTGCCCAGGGCATAGCCAATATTGCCTCGCCTCTTTTTGGGGGGATTCCGGCTACCGGGGCTATAGCCCGGACCGCGACCAATATCAAAAACGGAGGCAAGACGCCTATCTCCGGAATGATTCACGCGGTAACCGTATGTGTACTTTTTGTCTTTCTGGGGCCGCTGGCTTCACTTATCCCTATGGCAGCTTTAGCCGGGATTCTGGTGGTGGTGGCGTATAATATGAGCGAATGGCACCTGTTTATCAAAATACTGCGTACTTCTAAGAGCGATGTTTTTATCCTGCTGGCCACCTTTCTTCTTACTATTTTAGTTGACTTGACCGTAGCGCTTGAGGTGGGGGTGGTTTTGTCCGCGCTCCTTTTTGTAAAAAGAATGACCGAGGTAACCCAGGTGAATGTCCTCAACGGTTCTTTGTCGGATGAAGAAAATCCGGAAGACCAAAAAGCCTTTGGCGAGGAGAACATGCCCAAAGGAGTGGAGATTTATGAAATCAACGGGCCTTTCTTCTTTGGGGCGGTGGATACCTTTAAAAACGCCCTCGGCAATCTTAAGCATCATCCCCGGGCGCTGATTATTTTGATGCGCCATGTCCCGGTAATGGACGCCTCAGGGTTAAACGCCCTGGAAGACGCGCTCAGGACTTTTCACCGGGGAAGGGTTAAGATTATTCTTTGCGGGGTCCAAGGCCAGCCGCTTGAGGTAATAAAAAACAGCGCCATCGTTAATTTCCTGCCCGAAGATCAGATTATTTTTGAACTATCTGAGGCCATAAATAAAGCAAAGCAGTTAAGCCAAGCCGCGTAAAACTTAAAAATTGGCGCGCAATATGAAGGCAGGCATAGTTTAGGCAGGCTTAGAAAAGAAAGGAACCGAGGATGAGACAGAAACAGTTTATCATAGCGTGTTGTATGTTAGCGGCCGCGAGCCTGGGGTTTAAGCAAAAAGGGGCAATTAAGATCGGCTGTGTCGGCCCGATAACAGGGGATCAGGCGAGCTTAGGATTGGATCAGCTGCGCGCCTTACAAATCGCGGTTGATGAGGCTA
>SCPY01000045.1 GCA_004299495.1 bacterium
GGTAAGGATGGCGTGGAAGGTATAATTGAGCTTGAGTTAAACACGGAAGAGCGCTCGGCGCTTCTTGCTTCAGCTGAGAGTATCCGTCAGCAGATTGAGCAATTTTCCAATGCATGATTTAGCGGTAATAGGCGCGGGTTGGGCAGGTTTTAGCGCGGCAAGCTATGCCGCGAAAATCGGTTTTAAAACCGCCCTCATTGAAAAAGATTCGCTTGGCGGAACCTGCCTTAATTATGGATGCATTCCCACCAAGGCTATTCTTAACACCACAAAACTTTTCTCCCAGTTTAAGAAATCAGCCAAGTTTGGAATAACCGCGGGCGCGCCGAGCTTAGATTTAGCCCGCCTCAACCAAAGGAAGGATGAGGTAGTCAGCCAGTTGAGGGGTGGCTTAGAATTCTTAATCAAGTCAAGCAAAATTGATTTTTTTAAGGGCGAAGCGGAAATAATAAGCCCCAATCAGGTAAAGGTAGGCGGGCAGGTTTTGGAGGCGAAATACATCCTTATCGCTGCCGGATCCCGGCCTATGGAACTGCCGAAGATAAAATTTGACGGGCACTCCATAATCTCAAGCACCGAGGCTTTGTCTCTCTCGGAGATGCCCAAAAAAGCCCTGATTATCGGAGGGGGGGTAATCGGATGCGAGTTCGCCGAAGTATTTATCTCTTGCGGTGCGCAGGTGGAGATAGTTGAGCTTACCGGAAACCTTCTTCCCGGAGTGGATAAGGAAATAGCCAAGAGGCTTGAGGTAATATTAAAGAAAAGGGGGGCCAGGATATCGCTCAATACCGACGCCGCTACCCTGTATTTTAAGGATTATGATAAGGTCTTGCTTTGCGTGGGAAGAACCGCCTATAGCGATTGCTTTAAGGATTTGAGCATTCAAAGAGAGCGCGGTAAAATCAAGGTCAATGAGTATCTGCAGACGAGCATTCCTAATGTCTATGCCGCGGGTGATTGTATTGGAGGGTATCTTTTGGCCCATGTGGCAAGCTATGAAGGAAGGCTCGCGGTCAAGAATATGGCAGGAGGTAATAAGCAAAAAACCGACTACAGGGCCGTTCCATCGGGCATATTTACCAATCCGGAAATCGCCTGCGTGGGATTAAGCGAGGAGGAGGCAAGAAAGAATTCATCCGATATCATAGTCAATAAGTTTGATTTTAGAAGCCTGGGGATGAGCTATGTGATTGATGAGCCGGAAGGGTTTGTTAAAATTATCGCCGATAAAAACGATAATTTGCTCGGCGCGAGCATCATCGGCCCAAAGGCAACAGAGTTGATTCATGTCCTCGCCCTTGCTCTTCATAACCGGCTTACGATAAGCCAAATCCGCGATACCATTTTTGCCCACCCCACGATTTCAGAAGCGATAGCAGAAACCCTCCAGGAATAAAATGGAGTTTTCCACGCTGGATTTAGGTTTGGTGGACTACGAAACATCGCTTTCTATTCAGCGGGAATTGGCCAGAGACATCTCTTTGGGCAAGCGCGTAAGCACCCTGCTGCTTTGCGAGCATAATCCGGTAATAACCCTGGGCAGGTTAGCTGATAAGAATAATATTTTAGGCCGTGAGGAAGATTTTAAAGCGCGGGGAATAGCTGTAAAAAATACCACCCGAGGCGGGGATGTTACCCTGCATTTGCCCGGGCAATTAGTGGCGTATCCTGTTTTTGACTTACGGCCCTTAGGCAGGGACATTCATTCCTTTTTGCGCGGCTTAGAGAAGGCGGCGGTTTTATTGTTGCGCGGTTACGGGATTGGCGCCCAAACCAAATCCGGGCTTACCGGGGTTTGGTCCGGAAATAAGAAGATTGCCTCAATCGGAATCGCGGTCAGCCGCTGGGTCGCGTATCACGGGATGAGTATAAATGTGGATTGCGACCTGGATTTATTTTCCTTGATAAGGCCTTGCGGCCAGGATATAATGATGACATCAATATTAAAAGAAAATGCCGCCGGCGCTCTTGATATGGTGGCAGTGAAAAAGCGCGCGGCAGACAAATTTTATGAAGTATTTTGCCAGGGAGGTTAGATATGGTTAAAGTTATACTGCCGGAATTGGGAGAGGGAATAACCAAAGCCATAGTTTCTTACTGGTATTTCCAGAAAGACCAGGCAGTTAAGCAGGGGGAAGACCTGGTTGAGCTTACTACCGACAAGGCGACCTTTAATTTACCCGCGCCTGCCTCGGGAAAGCTTTCGGATATTCTCGCGGTTGAAGGCCAGAGTGTTAACGTGGCGGAGGTTTTAGCCACTATAGAGGAAGGTTGATGCGGGCGCATACGAAAAGACGAATATTTTTTATCATCACCGCGCTGCTTTTTTCCGGTTGCGCAAGCGTAAAGAAAGCAAATATCTTCAATACTTCCTCAGGGCCGGCTGCGCGCGCCGCGCGGGGTGAGAATTCCGCCGAAGAAAAGGACTACGCGCCTATTTTGGCGGTTACGCCCCTGGCCGAAAAAAGAGGGAACCTCAAAAGCTACGGCAGCGTCTATAAGTATTTACTCCCGCTGGCGCCATACGGGACAATACGTTATGAGCGTCCCGACCAGGCAAAGATGTTTAATACCCCTTCGGAATTTGAGTTTAATATGAGCGAGAATCTGGTAAAGCTCCTCATTGACGCGGTGAAAAAGTCCGGCCTATTTGATAATGTTATTCTTACGCCTACACCTTTAGAATCAAAGGCGGATTTAATTTTGAGCGGCGATATACAATCCACGCTCTATGAAGGCAAGACCTATTCTTACGGGCTTTCTTTCTTTGGCCCGGCCCTATGGTGCTTGGGGCTTCCCGCGGGCTCATCGCATAAGAAATTAACCATCGGGCTTTATCTAAAGAAAAAAGATACCGGTGAAGAGATGTGGTCTTACCGCATAAACAAGGAAAAGACGGTAATTCAGGGCCTCTATCATAATTGGGGTAAAGACGTAAACAGCTTTGCCGCTCTTATGGAAGAAGGGGTGAAAGAGGCAATTGTTGATATGCGCCTAAAGCTTACAGCTATTCCTATAGATAATCTGAAGGCCGGAGAGCCGGAACACCCTGTTTCTGCGCCCGAGCCGCAACCGTCAACCCATACTGCGCAACCAATTCAGCCAGAACCACAAGCCCAGGCTGTACCGCAATCCCAACCCGAGCCGCCGGTCATGCCTGCGCCATTAGTTCAGGCCGAGCCTGCGGCAGAAAACTTTACCGAAGCAACTCCCATCCCCGCTTCTTCTGATACCACAGGCAAGTAATTCATTTTTCTACCCTCGGAATCATCATTAACCCTTAGGCTAACAATAGGTTACAGAATATAAATGATATAGGCTGGGGGAGCTTGGCTGGAGATTTTCCTTGACAGCCAATGATTTGTATAGTATATTCTAATTGTTTTTAGTTTGTCATAGCGAGGTTAGATATGCCAAGCATTAAACCAAAAAACAAAGAGATTATGAACACCCTGGAGGTGGCTGAGTTCCTTAAGCTTCATCCTTACACTGTAAACAAGCTGGCGAGAGAAGGTAAGATTCCTGCTTTTAAAATCGGCGCGGACTGGAGATTCCACAAAAAACACATTGAGCGCTGGATTAATGAAAAAATAGCCTATAGCCAGCAAGGTAGGGAGAGAAGGAAGCCGGGTAAGGACGGTAAGGATAGCGGCCCCGAGCCTACGCTTATCTAAAGAATTCCGGAAGGGCGGATAGTATAGGAATGCGCGAAACACTCTACTATATATGATAGAGAAATTAAAGGACTATTTCAAAAAACATCCCGCGGTGGTTATGGCTTTTGTCTTTGGTTCCCGCGGCAGGGGAGAAGTCTCCCCCCGGTCTGACTGGGATATAGCCGTGTATTTTAAATCGTCCGCATCTCTTGT
>SCPY01000046.1 GCA_004299495.1 bacterium
TTACGGCTGCCCCTTTGGGTCTTGCGGTATTTTACTCTCTTAGGCATTAACGCCATTTTTTCTTTACTCCAAAATTATGATGCCGCTTCTTCCTTATCTTCCCGCGCCTGACCCGGGCCCTGCTTTTGGCTCTTAGGCGCGATAAGTATATCCCCTTTATAAATCCAGGCCTTTATTCCTATAAGCCCATAGGTTGTAAGCGCCTCCGTAAACCCGTAATCTATATTTGAACGCAAAGTAGACAGGGGAAGCTTTCCCTGCTTATAGGTTTCCCTGCGGGCCATCTCAGCGCCCCCCAGCCTTCCGGCCGCGGAGATTTTAATTCCCTTTGCTCCGGATGACATCGCTTGCTCAATAGCGCGCTTCATTGCCCGGCGAAACGCAATCCGTTTCTCAAGCTGTAGAGCGACATTCTCAGCCACCAACTGGGCGTTAATAGCGGGTATTTTTTCTTCAATAATGTCAATCGCCACCTCCCGGCCGGCCAACCCGCTTAAGTCCTGGCGCAGGCGCTCAATGTCCTGGCCGTGGCGCCCGATAATAACTCCGGGCCTGGCGGTGTGAATTTTTACTCTTGTCTTATCAGAGAGCCGCTCAATAAAGATAACCGATATTGACGCCTGCTTGAATCTCGACTTAATGTATTTTCTGATTTGCGCGTCCTGTTGAAGAAATTTAGCGAAATCCCCTCTTTTGGCAAACCAGGTGCTTCGCCAATCCTGAATATATCCGATTCTCTGTAACAGCGGGCTTACCTTATGTCCCATTTCCCCTCACTTATTTTTAAGGTCCAATTCTAACGTAATATGGCTGGTGCGCCTGCGTATCTTGGATGCCCTGCCGAAAGCCGCGGCCTTGTATCTCTTCCAAATCGGGCCTACATCCGCGGTAAGCTTGGAAATATAAAGCTGCCCCGCGGAGAAACCCTTCACCTTCGCGCTGGCGACCGCGGATTTCAACACCTTCTGAATGTAGTCTTTGGCGCGCTTGGGTATATTGAACAAGATCCCCTCGGCGTCTGAAACGGTTTTGCCCCTGACGCAGTCCATTACTTCCCGTAACTTTGTCGGAGATATCCTGATAAATTTTGCGCTGGCTTTGGCTAACATTGCTATGTCTTTTCCGGAGCTTTCTTGGCCTTGATTCCGCCGTGTTTCCTGAATACGCGCGTGGGGGCTAGCTCTCCCAGCTTATGGCCAACCATATTTTCCACAATATACACAGGGACGTGCTTTTTACCGTCATGCACCGCGATGGTCAATCCCACAAAATCAGGGCTGATGGTTGAGCGCCTTGACCAGGTTTTTATGGGCAGGCGGCTGCCTGATTCTTTTGCCCGCGCCACCTTCTTGAGCAGTTTTTCGTCTATAAACGGGCCTTTTTTTATCGACCTTGGCATCTTCCCTCGCTAATTTATTTTCGTCTCTTGATAATAAACTTGTCGGAATACCTGTTATGCTTGCGCGTTTTGTAACCCTTGGTCGGCTTTCCCCAGGGAGTCTTGGGATGGGGATTGCCCTGCCCGGACTTGCCTTCTCCTCCGCCGTGAGGATGGTCAATGGGATTCATTGCCAGGCCCCTTACGGTGGGTTTTATGCCTAACCAGCGCTTTCTTCCCGCCTTGCCTATGGTAATCGCCTCATGCTCAATGTTAGAAAGCTGTCCGATGGTTGCCCGGCACCCCTGGTGAATCTGCCTTACCTCTCCTGAGGGCAGCCTTACCTGGGCTATATCCGCCTCTTTTGCGACAATAGTGGCGGAATTTCCCGCGCTGCGGGCAATCTGGCCGCCCTTCCCCCCTGTAAGTTCAATATTATGTATAGGCACCCCCAGGGGAATATGGCGCAGCTGAAGGCAATTGCCCGGCTTAATTTCTATATCGGCTTGATACGAACTGATTATCTTGTCTCCCACCTTTAATTCCAAAGGTAGAAGCACATAACGTTTTTGCCGGTCAGGGTATTCCACCAAGGCGATTCTGCATGAACGATTAGGATCGTATTCCACGGTTAAAACCGTAGCCTGAGCGTCCAACTTGTCGCGCCTGAAGTCAATCAGCCGGTACATCTGCTTGTGGCCGCCGCCAATGTGCCTGACCGTGACGCGCCCATAGGCATTCCTTCCTCCGGTCTTTTTAATCGGCCGAAGCAGAGGCTTATACGGCTTGTCCGCGGTCAGCTCGGCGAAATCCGATGTCTGCGTCCATCTGAGGCTTGGGGTTGTCGGTTTATGTTTTTTTATTCCCATCTTATGTCGTCTCTATTTTGTTTCCTTCTCTTAAAGTTACCAGCGCCTTCTTCAAGATCGGAAGAGC
>SCPY01000047.1 GCA_004299495.1 bacterium
AGACACGCTTCCCTTCCGCGCGGTCAACTTCGCCTCAATCTTTACGCCATCGGCTGCCTCATCCTGCTTGCCCCGGATGCTTGCCTCTCCCGAAACAACTCCTGATAATTCAACTTCATCAGGGCTGACTCCCAGCAAGCCCGCCAGGTCCCGAAGGGGCATCTCGCGAATAATCAATAATAAGTCGTAGTAGGCGCCTTTTTCTATATAGCCCTTAAGGCCTAAATCAGCCCAGGACAAAGCATGAATAGTCAGCCGGGAATTGCTTATTTCGTAATCCGCGAGGAATTCCTTTAACGGCTTAAAATTAAGCAGGGTATTCTGAGTCCAGGCCTTTCCTTTTACGCTTTTTAGTTTAGCGGCCGCGGGGTCTCTTATAATTATTCCCTGGGTGTAAAAATCAGTTACCAGATTGCTTTTGCCGAATTTTATATGCCGAAGAGAAATCTTAATGCGATAGCTATCCCCCTCGATCCCGCCTGAAACTTCTAACCTCCCCTTTTCCTCTAAATCCAGATTGAAAGATATCCCTTTGTTTTGAAAATCAATTACACCGTCAAAGGTCTTGCTCTCAATTGCCAAACTACTCTTTACGGCAAGCAATATCAACAGGCATGCCAGAATAATACATGGCATGACCGGCGACCGGAGACCGGCGACCGGCGACCCGTTACTCAAACACCAACTCACCATTTTTTCTATCCGCCTTAACCTGCGAGCCCTCCTTGAAACGCTTAGAGATGATATCCTGGGCAAGAGGGTCCTCCACAAACCTCTGGATGATGCGCTTTAGGGGGCGCGCCCCGAAAACCGGGTCAAAACCCTTCTCAATCAGAAAATCTTTGGCTTGCGGCGTCAGCTCCAAAAGGATCTTTTGCTCCTTAAGCCGTTCAAAGAGGTGCCCTAACTCTATATCCACAATCTTATAGAGGTCGTCTTTTACCAGCGGCCTGAAGACAATAATATCGTCAATCCTGTTGAGGAATTCCGGCTTAAAGGTATGCTTGACCTCTTCCAGGAGCTTTTCCCTCATCTCCTGATAAGTAAGCTCCTCTTTCTGGGATTTAAAGCCAAGGGACCCCTGCGTGCGGATTAACTGCGCGCCCACGTTAGAGGTCATAATCATAATGGTATTGCGGAAATCAACCTTTCTTCCGAAACTATCGGTCAGGCGGCCGTCTTCAAACACCTGCAAAAGCAGATTAAACACATCGGGATGGGCCTTTTCAATCTCATCCAGCAAAATTACCGAATAAGGCCTGCGCCTGACCTTTTCCGTAAGCTGCCCTCCCTCCTCGTAACCGACATAACCCGGAGGGGCTCCGATTAAACGCGACACATTAAACTTCTCCATATATTCCGACATATCCAGCTGGACCAGCGCCTCATCATCTCCGAACATAAATTCAGCCAGCGCTCTCGCCAGAAGGGTTTTGCCCACCCCTGTCGGACCTAAGAAGATAAAAGAGCCGATAGGCCGGCGCGGGTCCTTAATTCCTGCCCGCGACCTGCGCACCGCATTGGCAATCGCCTGAATCGCCTCCTGCTGGCCGATAACGCGCCTATGAAGCTCATCCTCTATCTTGAGCAGCTTTTCTCCTTCTTTTTCCTCCAGCCTGAAAAGCGGAATACCGGTCCACTGGGCGACTATCTTGGCGATTGCCTCCGTATCCACCACAGAGCGCACCTCGTCTTTCTTTTTATTCCACTCCTTATACGCCTGCTCCAGTTCCGCGCGGACATTGCGTTCCTGGTCGCGAAGCGCCGCCGCTTTCTCAAAATCCTGCGACTTGATAAGCGCCTCCTTTTCCTTCCTTACTTCTTCTACCCTGACTTCTAATTGCTTGATATTCTCGGGGACAACCAGCACATCTAAGCGCGAACGGCTACCCGCCTCGTCAATCAGGTCTATGGCCTTATCCGGCAAGAATCTTCCGGTGATATACCGGTCGGAGAATTTTGCCGCGGCCTCAAGCGAGTCGTCAGAGAATTTTACCCGGTGATGCGCTTCATATTTATCGCGAAGTCCTTTTAGTATCTCAACCGTCTGCTCCACGCTCGGAGGCTCAACCATAATAGTCTGGAACCTTCTTTCCAGGGCCGCGTCCTTCTCGATGTATTTGCGGTATTCATCCAGGGTGGTCGCGCCGATGCATTGAATTTCTCCGCGGGACAATGACGGCTTCAAGATATTAGAGGCGTCAATCGCCCCCTCGGCCGCCCCCGCCCCCACCAATGTATGTAATTCATCGATAAAGATAATAATGTCGGCAGAGCGTTTAATCTCCTCCATTACCGCCTTGATGCGCTCCTCAAACTGTCCGCGGTATTTGGTGCCGGCGATCATCAATGCCAGGTCCAAAACAATAATGCGTTTCTTTCTCAAGATCTCGGGGACATTGCCGCTTATAATGGCTTGCGCCAACCCCTCAACTATGGCGGTCTTGCCAACGCCCGCTTCACCCAGAAGCACCGGATTATTTTTAGTGCGCCGGGAGAGTATCTGTA
>SCPY01000048.1 GCA_004299495.1 bacterium
CAATCGCCCAAATCAAATTAGACAACCAGGGGAAAAGGGATATCCCTTTCTTTAAAACCCTGTCCCGCATTACCTCTTTTCATTTTCCCGGGACCGCGCAAACCACGGCAAAGGCAAGGGCGAAAATCCTGCAAAAAATATTTAACTACGCGGACAATCTTAAGGTTAAGTTTTCCGGCAACCTCTATAACGGGCTTGCTCAAATAGCGGTTATCTCGCCGCAAGGGAAGATGAATTATCAAGACCATTCCTTCGCGGGTATTAAGCTGATTGCCGCTCAAGAAGAGGCAAGCGGATACGCGGCCGAAGCCGGCTACGATATAGACGCGCTTAATCCAAAGGCGGCCGCGGACAGGGCAATTGAAAAATGCCTCCTGGGGTTAAAGAAAACAGCCCTTGAGCCAAAAAGATACGATGTCATCCTGGAGCCAGCGGCAGTGGCGGAGATTATCCAATGGCTTAACTACATAGGTTTTGGCGCGAAGCACGTCCTTGAGGAAACGAGCTTCCTATACGGCAAAGCGGGAAAACGCGTTACCGGAAAGCCTGTAAGTATCTACGATTACGGCAAGGACAAAAACACCTTCATCCTGCCCTTTGATTTTGAAGGCAATATACGAAAAAAAGTTTATTTGATTAAAAAAGGAATCGCGGGTAAACCCCTCTGCGACAGCTATTACGCGAAACTTCTAAAGATGAGGCCAAACGGGCACGCCAATTTCCCGGATGAAGTGGACGGGCCTTTGGGTTACAACCTGATGATGGAAGGCGGCGACATACCGGAAGGAAAAATCATCAGCTCTGCTAAAAAGGCAATCTTAGTTACCCGCTTTCATTATATCAACGGATTTTTAGATACCCACCGGGCGCTGATGACCGGGATGACCCGCGACGGGACATTCTTGATTGAGGACGGAAGCATAAAGCGCGCGGTTAAGGATATGCGCTTCACCGAGTCTATCTTAGAGGCGTTTTCCCGGATAAAATTTATCTCCAAAGAAAGAAAGCTTATTGCCGACCACCTGGAATCTCCGGGCTCAATCTGCTGCCCTGCCCTTTATATTCGGGATTTTAACTTCACCTCTTAATCAGGCCTGCTCAATTTCAAAAAGAAGGTCTATCTCCTCAAGATAGGCATCCTCACTATGATTTAACGCGGCCTGACCTTCAAGCTCATCCAGCTCGATTGTTTCCTCAACAAGCTCATCATCATTCTGCGCCAGGCGAAAGGCAACGGGAAGATTAGATTTATGGAGCGAGCCGAACACCGCGATAAAGAATATCGCCACCGCCGCGTAGGCAAACGCCGGCTTAAGGGAAAGCGCCAGACGCGGACGCCTCCGCAGCTCAAGAGGGCTCACCAGTTTATCGTTGAGCTTTTTATCCAGCCCGGTCTTAAAATCATGCCAGAATTCCTCACCCGGATCCGGAACATTCTTTGAATGAGCGCGGTTAAGGACAGCCTTTAGCTGGTTAAGCCTCTCTCTGCATCCGGGGCAACCCTCAAGGTGCCTTTGCGCCTTAAGCTTATCCGCCTGGGTAAGGCTGTCATCAAGATAATCGTATAGCTTTCTTTTCATCATTAGGCATTTTAACATTTTAACCTCCTTCCACATCAACATATCGGCTTAAGAGCCTGCGCAAATTCTCCGCGGCCCGGAAAAGATGCACTTTTACCGTCGCCGGCCTGCACTTAAGCGTTTGAGCGATTTCCCGTATATCCAGGCTATTCTCATGCCTTAAAACAAAGCAGAGCCTCTGCATCCTTGATAACGCGCTCACACCCTCTTCTAATTTCTGCGCGAATTCCTTTGCCAGCCGTAACCTTGCCGGATCAAAGCTTACATCAGGAACCTCTAAATTTGCCTGCTTATCGCCGTTTCCGCTGTCAGCTTCCACCCAAACCCTATTCGCCCTCTTTCTCATCCTTAAGAAATCAAGCGCGCAATTTACCACAATGCGGTAAAACCAGGTTGATAATTTTGCTCTCCCCTCAAATGCCTTGATGTTTAAATACATCTTAATACAGGCCTCCTGCAAGACATCCTTGGCGTCTTCAATGTTGCCCACCAGATTATAGGCAATCCCAAAACCCTTATGCTGATAAAGAGCCACGAGGATGTCAAAGCTGGCGCGCCTTCCGGATTTGACATCCTCTATCAAGCTTAACTCAGTAGGTGCGCCGAATTCGGGGGACATGCTCTCTAGGGGGGTTATAATATTTATTTCTCTTCTGTAAGTGTTCAAAAAACTCCCAGAATACCTTTGTCGCGTCAATGTTTTTTGATGTCGGGCCTACGATTCGTTCCTTTTCCCTGCCCGGTTCATTCGGCGGCCAGTTATGCCCCATACCGTCTACAATATAGTAATTCATCGCCGAATCGCCTCTGCAATTCTTATATTCGTATCCTGTAACACTGGTGCCATCGTGTACCCGCGCGGGAAGCTTGGTAATAACCGGTCTTGCCCTGCATCCATTCTTTGAGGCCCAAAGTTCCATAGTACGCCAAGCCGATTCGGTCAATCCGCCATCGCCTATCCCAAGAGTTTTATGTTTTGTATCACCTCCGTTAATCGGGATAAATGGGTCAACGGTTCCCTGAATAGCAACCAAAGATACCGGTTTAACGGGATTGCATTTTGACACCATATTCGTAGGCATAGCAGCCACATCTACTCCAATTGCCGTAAAGATATCAGCCGCTTCACACCCAAGGCGATGAGAAAAAAACCCCCCATTTGACACTCCTGCCGCATATACCCGGAAAGCGTCAATGCGCAATTTACTCTTGAGATGCTCAACCAATATTCTGACAAATTTTACGTCATTTACGCCAAGCTCATAGGCATCTGTTGAATCTCGGCCATCATTCCAGTTGTGCTCGATTCCGTCAGGAAAAACTGCGATAAATCCTTCTTTATCCGCGTATACTCTAAAATCCGTCTGTTGGGCAAATTTTGCCCCCGTGCCGCCCCCTCCGTGAAATCCTAAAACGAGCGGATAATCTTTTCTTGCGTTATACGCGTAAGGTATATGCAGTAAGTATGTGCGGACCATGCCATCAACAGTAATTGATTCTCTGTAATCGCCGGGTAAATATGGCATGCTTTTCCCACGAGGCAAATTTGGCTTAGAAGAAATATTTAAAGTTTCTAAGCTCGAATCCGCTGATGAAGTACCGGACTGCGCATCGCTCTGACCAAAAGCGCGAGGCGCAAGAAAAAGGCACATGCTTACTGCTAAAGCCATCATTTTTCTTTGCATTAGGCACCTCCCCTCTTGCCGCCCCTCGGAGTATACGGCCGTGACGTCTCGTTTGTGCCTTTACTCCTATCTTTTATATCTTCGCGCCTGTCTTCTTTTCTGTCGTGGATATTTTCCCGCCGGTCGCGATAATCTTCACGGCGATCCCGGAAATCCTCCCTGCGGTCCTTAACATCCTCCCTGCGGTCTCTCACGTCTTCGCGCCGGTCGCGGATATCCTCAAGCTTATCCATGCGGCCGCCATCGTGGCGCCTATCCCAGACGTCTTCTCTCTTATCCGCGATATCTTCCTGCCGGTCACGGAAATCTTCCCTTCTATCTTTTATGTCTTCGCGCCTGTCGCGAATATCTTCCCCGCGATCCTTTATATCTTCACGGCGATCCCGGAAATCCTCCCTGCGGTCCTTCACATTTTCCATACGGTCGCGCAGCTTAGGATGGCTCTCTAAGTATTCCTTGAACTTTTCCGGATCATCTTTCCTTAGTTGCCTTAAGTCCTGCATCTTTTCTTTATGCCGCATAATGCGCGCGTATTTATCCGGGTCTTCGGCCTTTAATTTCTCAAGCCGATCCTGGAATTTCTGCTTGCGCGCTTCCATAAGCTCTTTGAATTTCTCGGGAT
>SCPY01000049.1 GCA_004299495.1 bacterium
CGCAAAAATGCTTGCCTATATACAGCGCCGCCGCGTTCGTGTTTTCCGTAAACCCCTTAGCTTTTATAATAGCATATAGCGCTATACTGGAATGTAGCAGCCGTACCGGCCTCATCCCGGACCTGTTCAGCAAATCCAGGCATTCCTTAATGATCCGGTTAGGACAGGCCCCCACTAGAAGCTCTGTTTTCTTCACGCCCTTTTCTGTTGTATCTCCGATAATCTGAAAATCAATGAGCGAATCGGCCACAGAAAAAGGAAAGTAATTTTTTGCCTCCAAGGAGAGCGCTTGCTTGAGCTCGTTCTGCGGCATCTGCGGCACCACTATCTTCTTTACCATAGCCTGGGCGGAATTAAGCGCTACGATAACTTCGGAATTTCTCAGGTCTGCGCCCGAAACTGCCTCCCGCAAGACCGAAAGCAGCTGCTTTTGCGGGGCAAGTTCAGCAATTTTAAGCTTGACTAATTGCAGGCCATCCCGGGATTTTCTAAACAGGGCCGATTTTATTGAAGAGTCGCCGAAGTCCAATCCCAGGATATACTCTTTTTTAAGAAGCGGGAACAATTTCATTCCAATCTTTTTCATTATAGGCTGTTTGGGTTGCATCGTCTGCCACCGTTGTCTGCTCTATTTTTCTGCTTATGTCGTATGCGCTGCCCGTAGAGGTAATTTTAGCTCCGATTGCCTCTAAAGCCGCAACTGCTACCCCGTCCGGGCCGCCTCCGGTCTTGGTAACTTGCAGCTTAAGATATTTAACATTTGATGCCGCGGCAAAGGTATCAACGACATCTAAGGAATTATTATTATTCACGTCCAAGACAACAGAATAACTTACGCCATCGGCAGAAACCTGCCAGGAATAATCCTTTGGCCTTTGCTGGCTTAACCCCGAAGAAACCAGAAAACGGGCCTTGTTAATAATTAAGCTGTAAGGAAAAGCGATGATAATTTCCTGGGGATTTCCTGAAGAAGGCTTATTTTGCGACTCCCAATATGTGTCATCGCTTCCGTCAATGGCATTCGCGGCAACATTACTTCCCTGCTCCGAAGTGGCAGCAGCAGAGGAGCCATTAGCGGAAAGAGCAAAATCCCACCGCGCTACCGCCATTACATAGCTTCCGCCGCCTAAGCCTTCCGTGACCCCGGGAGTAGTCCAATCCTCTCCCTGCCCTCCTACTGATATCGGAGTCTTGAGATTCCAGATGGCTTTCTGCAGGCCTGCCTCAGCCAGCCAGAGCGCTTTCGCGCCGGAAATATCCTGCCCCATCGCCTTAGTCTGAATAGAATTCATATATAAAAAACTAACCGCGATGGCGGTCAAAGAGGCCATAATTATAAAGGTCAAAACCAGTACCGCGCCTTTTTGGCCTAAGCGGCTGTATCTCATAAATTTCTTGGTTTTACCTTGGTCCGCGACCTTATCGTCTCCTCGCCCCTCCTGACGCTTAAATCTATCGTAGCGATATTAGCGCTAAATGATAAATCTGACGCGGGCGGGCTAAGCACATCGCTTACTACAGGCTGGCCTGAGCCGTAAGTAAAATTCCCGTTTATCCCCGCGCTGAGAGCGGCCTTCTTTAACTGATATGACGCCTGGCTAAAACCCGGAGGATAGGCATCATTCGCGTTATAAAGATAATAAATATAATAAGCGCTTGCGCCTTGCGTAAATCTTATCTCATCTCCGGAAGATTGAATCTGCCTTGCCTCTCGTAAATCCCGGGCCATCTCTTCAATGCCCCGGTCAAGGTTTATA
>SCPY01000050.1 GCA_004299495.1 bacterium
GAGAATTCAGCCGGTTAATCGGTAGGCCGGTTGAATATATTCAGAAAAACAGAGAAAAGCTTGCAAAATACTTTGCTTCTCATTATAATATCGTTTTAGTCTTAAAAGGCCACAGGGCCATAGTTGCCGCGCCGGATAAAAAAATATACGTAAATCCCACCGGCAATCCCGGAATGGCTACTGCCGGCTCCGGAGACGTCTTAACCGGAATTATCGCCGCGCTCCTGGGTCAGGGATTAGGCGCGTTTGAAGCCGCGAAAACAGGGGTGTACTTACACGGATTAGCCGGCGACCTGGCGGCCAAAGAAAAAACCCAAGCGGGAATGATCGCCTCGGACATTATAGAAAAAATCCCCGATGCGATAAAAAAGCGTTCTTAATCAGTATTATTTGCCCGGGTAGCTCAATCGGTAGAGCGGCGCTTTTGTAAAGCGAAGGTTCGGAGGTTCAATTCCTCTCCCGGGCTCTTCCTAAGAGATTATGGTGGGTTACGACTTTTATCAATCTAAAGAATATAGAAGAAAACAGAGTGCAATAATGAAGGAAAGCTGGAAGGAAGGGGTCTATAATTTTCATTACAAAATAGACAAGAGAATATGCGCAAGAGAGGGATGCGGTAAAATTTTTGAGGTTACGCCCTCCGACCCAAAAATTTATTGCAGCCAAAATTGCTCAGCCAGTGTTAATAATAAGAAAAGGAGCCCGTATTCTCTTGAAACTCGATTAAAGATATCAAGCTCACTAAAAGGAACAAAAAGTCCGTTCAGGGGAGTTATAAAAGTGCCAAGAATAAAAACCGTATGCGCGAATTCTCGTTGTAAAAAAGCATTTTTGGCAGAAAGATGGATAGGTAGAAAGTTTTGTAGTAATAAATGTGCCATGAAGGCGATCGGTGGAAAGCCAACTTCGCCGAAAGCCGCTCGAGGGAAAGCCGGCATCAGAAAAGACATTAGTAAAACAATTTATTTTTACAGCCGCTGGGAAGCAAATATTGTGCGACTGTTTAATTATTTAGGCATTGAGTGGGTATATCAACCAAAGACGTTTGATTTAGGTTCGCAAAATTATACTCCGGATTTTTATTTGCCGGAACACAATATTTATTTAGAAGTTAAAAACTTCCTTTGGAAATATTCAAAAATAAGAGACAGGAAATTTAGAAAACTATATCCAGACATTAATTTAATTTTGCTCTTAAAGAAAGATTACCTAAGGATAGAAAATAAATATTCATATTTTATAAAGAATTGGGAGTATAAAAATAGCCCTTTTAGGGCAGAAAATATAACTATTGTCGGGCAGGTACCCAAGCGGTCAAAGGGGACAGACTGTAAATCTGTTGCACTTGTGCTTCAGAGGTTCGAATCCTCTCCTGCCCATTAAAACAGAGCTAAAGCCTAAGAAGAAGATTTAAGGTTTTCTTCGTCTAATTTTTCGTAGATAGGGCCTTTGGGGGTGAGGGAGCTTTTGAAGAGGATGATGGATTTGACTGTTTGGGATAAAGCGTCAAATTTAAGCTGTTGCATTGCTTCCGAGAGCGCGGCTCTATTCTTAGGCGACCTGACCCTGCCGATGGTGATGTGAGCGGAGAATTTTCTTTCCTCCCTGGGGAATTCCAATCTTTCCAGAGCGTCTTCCACAAGCCCTGCCAATTGCGACAGGTTTTCTTTTCCCTGCTCAATTCCCGACCAAATCACCCTAGGAGATTTTGCATTAGGAAATGCTCCGATTGCATTTATTTCTACGCGGAAAGAATTTACCTCGCGGGCAATTTTCTTTAAGCTTTGAATAATCTCCGGCATTTCTTCTTCTTTAACCTCGCCTAAAAATTTGAGCGTGAGATGGATATTCTCCGGAAGAACCCATTTTACATCTGCTTCAGATTTATTTAATTCTGATTGCAGGCGGGAAAGCGCATCTTTTATCGGATTGCCTAATTCAATAGCAATAAAAGTTCTCACTTTATTTCTTTTAGAATCATATCCAGCGCTTTATCAACGGATTTTCTTTTTATCTGCAGGCGGTTGCCTGAAAAAAGAAATTTCTGCACATAAGTTTTCTTTTTTCCGGAGACTGCAATAAACACCGTTCCTGCCGGCTTTAGCTTTGTTCCGCCGCCTGGGCCGGCGATACCGGTTATGGCAATCCCGATTGAAGCATCGGGTATCCTGCGCGCGTTTATAGCCATAAGCTTTGCGGTTTCCGCGGAAACCGCGCCTTTGGCCTTGGTTACGGACTTGGGGACTTTAAGAATCCGGGTTTTGGAGGCGTTAGAATAGGCGATAATCCCGCAGAGAAAGGCTTTAGAGCTTCCCGGGATATTGGTGAGCCGGTGAGAAAGTAGTCCGCCGGTGCAGGATTCGGCGGTAGATAAGGTAAGCCTTTTACGGACAAGGAGTTCTATAAGTTTTCTCTCTTTGGGCATAAGTCTATTATAAACAAAGATGAAAAGCTTGACAACTCTTAATTCGATGGTATACTATTTTTAATCTTCGGGGCAGGGTGTAATTCCCGACCGGCGGTTGCGCTGAAAGCGCACACCGACGCTTCCTTTAGCGCCGGGTGTAAAGTCCGCAAGCCGTTAAATGGCATGAACCGGTGAATATTCCGGTACCGATAGTAAAAGTCTAGATGGGAGAAGATTGCAGCGCCCAAAGCGTTAAATCTATTTACAGGATAAGGATAAACGCGAAATCACCCCGGAGAAAAACTTCGGGGTTTTTTATTTATGGGACATACATTTAACTCAATAGAGGAAATACTTAAGGATATTAAGTCGGGAAAAGTAGTGATTGTTATTGACGACGAGAGCCGTGAAAACGAAGGCGACCTGGTAATGGCCGCTTCTTTTGCCGATAAGGAAAAGATTAATTTTATGGCCAAGTTCGGCAGGGGCCTTATCTGCGTTCCGATGGCCAACTGCCGGCTTAAAGAATTGGGCCTGCATCCGATGCTTAATGCCACGCCAAGCGATAATCCTGATTTAGAGGATAAATTCCAGACTGCCTGGAGAATCTCCGTGGATGCCCGTTACGGGGTAACCACCGGTATTTCCGCTTCCGACCGGGCGCATACTATAAAGGTATTGTTGGATTATAAAACCAAGCCGCAGGACC
>SCPY01000004.1 GCA_004299495.1 bacterium
TTTTTCGCGAATTTTCTTAATCCTTCCTGCCTGGTCATAATGCCTTTTCTGACCATATCCGCTATCTCAAAGACATAAGGGTTAAATCCGTATTTTCGCGAATGTATTTGATTCGCGTAAGAATTAAGCAGGCAATTGGAAGAATTGGAATCGGTATTAAGCGGCGCCTTCCAGCCGAGCCGCGATATCTCGCGGTATATTTTTGCCTCATCATATTCCAGGAAGGCAAGAGGATGTATGTTGTAGGGGAAGCTGTATTTGCCGTTAAAATGTTCCTCATCCGGAAAATAGGGGTTAATCAGCCTGCCGGCTATTTTATACAGAGGCCTGTAAATAACTTCCTGCATTTGTTTAAGCATCACAGGGTTGTTTTTAAATATGGAAGATTCAACCGGCGCCTGGCCCGGAGACCAGCCGAAACCAATAAATGGGATATTCTTTTCCAGCGCCATCCGAAGGGCGTTGAATTTTACCAGGCCAATGCAGGAGGTGCAGATTACGCTGGCCCTTTCAAGTGTTTTAAGGGGGTAGATATTTTCCTTAGAACACGCTCCGAAGATTTTCTTTAAAACATCAAACCGCGGCTTAAATATGATATGATCCACGCCTAAGTTTTCTACTACCCCCTGTATATTCCTGAAGGTTTGCTCCGGAAGGAAGCCGTTGTCAAAGGTAACCGCGAGAATATTAAGCCCGTAATCTTTTTTTAGGACTGATAAGGTATAAGTGCTGTCTTTGCCCCCGCTGTAACACATCAGGGCGTCGTAGGCGTGCCTGCCTTTATGCTCTTTAAGCAGTTTCCGGAATTTTTTCCTGTATTCGCTTTTTTTACTCTCCATCCGGGCTATGCCCTGGAATCCGGAGCAAAAATTGCAGATTCCCTCGCTATTGAAGCGGATTCCCGGAAAGTTATCCGGAAGAACGCATTTTCTGCAAATTTTCATGGTTATATTTCCTCCCCCTTCGTGTTCTTCATAAATAATTTGCCTAAAAGCAGGGTGGTAATGACTCCTGTAATAGCCATATTATCTTTAGCGCTTAGCTGGCTGGCGGATGAGGCCCTGCACTTTTTGACTAACTTGCTCGTTAACTCGGGGTTAAAATAGCGGGTTTTTTTCAAATTTTCCTCAGATAAAAGATCATCAACGTACGTGTTTGATTTTCCGTTAAAAAAGCTCGCGCTTTCGGGAGCGCGATACGCCTGTTTCTTGCGGGAGCGTATTTCCTCGGGCAGGTAAGGCGCGGCGATTTTCTTGAGCAGATATTTCTCGTTCATAACATTTAGTTTTAATTCCGGAGGCAGCTTCGCGCAGAATTCAGCGACCCTGTAGTCCAAAAAAGGGAATCTCCCTTCTACCGAATTAGCCATCATCATCCTGTCTCCCTGCGATGATAAAAGATTCCCCGAAAGGAGCGTAACGATCTCGATGTGCTGGGCCCGCGAAAGCTCGTCCCATTGGGAAAACCTGTTGGGTAAGCCGCTGTCCAGGTATTGTTCGCTTTTATAACCGGAGAGCGTGTCTTTCAGCTCGTCGGAAAATAATGTTTTTATCCTTGAGGTAACATCCCAGCGCGGCAGATGGGAATAATAGCTTAGCTCTGTTTTTAGCAAATGATTGCGGTAAAAATGCTCTAAGAACGCCGAAGTTGTTTTGGGCCAGTTCGGGATATAACTGTAGAGTTTGCGCATTAACAGGGGCCTTAGCCTTGAATCGGGAATTTTTGCCCAGAACCTGCGTATTTTTGCTTCACGGAAAAGGTCGTAGCCGGCAAGAATTTCATCCGCTCCTTCTCCGGTTAAGACAACCTTTATATGGTTTTTACGCACAAGCCGTGATAGTAGAAACAGGGGCGCGGGAGCCGTGCGGACGAGCGGTTTTTCCGCGTGCCAGACGACTTCGGGCATAATTTTCCCAATATCCGCGTAATCGCACGTAATTGATTTGTGCTCCGTGCCAAGGTATTCCGCTGCCCGGCGCTGGAAATTACCCTCATCAAAATCAGGGTCGCTGAAATTAACAGAGAAGGTCTCTAATCTGTTTTTAAAATGTTTCTTTACGATAGCGGTGATTAAGGAGGAGTCAAGGCCGCCGCTTAGATAGCAGGCTACCGGCACATCCGCCCTTAAGCGCAGTTTTATGGAATCTTTGAGTAAATCTAAAAGCTGCTCCCCGCAGGCTTCTTCATTTTGGGCGTCCGCGCCTTGAAGGCGGGAATGGAAATCTAATTCCCAGTATCTTTTTACGGCCATACCGCCTTTTTCGGCAATAAGATAATGGGCCGGGGGTAATTCAAGAATGTCCTTAAAAACAGATTGCGGAGGCATAGTGGCCCAGAAGGTAAAGAATTGGTCCAGCCCGTAAGCGTCAAGCTCTCTTCTTACCCTTCTGTCCGCGAACAATGACTTAATTTCCGAGGCAAACAGTAATGAGCCGTCAACGGTAGTGTAAAATAAAGGCCTTATTCCAAATCTGTCCCTGGCAAGCATTAAACGCCTGGTTTTTGAATCCCATAGGGCAAAGGCAAATTGGCCGTTGAGTTCATTCAGGAAGCCGGGGCCCTTTTCTTCGTAGAGGTGGATAATAACCTCGGTGTCGGTATTGGTGTAAAATTTGTGCCCTTTCTTAAGGAGGCCTTCCCTCAATTCAATATAGTTAAATATCTCGCCGTTAAAAACAACCCAGACGGCCCTGTCTTCGTTGTGGATGGGCTGCTTTCCGCCTTCAAGGTCAATAATGCTTAGGCGGGCATGGGCCAGGCCGATATCCGCCCCTTTATAAATACCGAATTCATCCGGGCCGCGATGGCGCAGGGCCAGGGCCATACGCTTTAATAAATTGACATCAATCTTATGGCTCTTGCTTAAGTTTAAAGTTCCGCAGATTCCGCACATTTCGCCAATTCCATTCTTTTAATCTTTCCCGTATGGGTCTTCGGCAAGCAGTCAACAAATTCTATTGATTTGGGGACTTTGTACGCCGATAAATTTATTTTACAAAAACGCAGTATGTCCCTTTCGCGGCAGGCCTTGCCGTTCTTCACGACATACAGCTTGACCGCTTCGCCTAAAATCTCATCTTTTATCCCCACTGCCGCGCACTCCAGGACGCCCGGCATTTGGCAAACTACCTCTTCTATCTCTAAAGGCGAAACCCGGCTGGCTCCGCATTTAATCATCTCTTTCTTGCGGGAAACCATATATATAAAGCCGTCGCGGTCTAATCGCGCCAGGTCTCCGGTATATAATCCTTCTTTTCTTAAAACTACCCTTGTTTCTTCGGGAGAATTCCAGTAGCCAAGCATAACATTTGGGCCTCTTGCCACAATCTCCCCCGTTTCCCCGCGTTTTACCTTTTCCCCGCCTTCCTTCAAAATATCAATCTCTACCCCAGGGATGGCCTTGCCCACAGAGCCGATTTTCTTATGTAACAACTTAGGGTCTAAATAGGTCAGGCGGGCCGCGGCTTCGGTTTGTCCGTACATCACGAAGAATTTTATTTCCGGGAAAAGGCCGGTAAATTCCTTAATCAGGGCCGGGGCCAATGCCCCTCCGGCCTGGGTAACATATCTCAACTTGCTTAATTTGTATTTCCGCAGGGATGATTTGCGCAGAAGAATCGCGAAATTAGAAGGCACTCCCGCTAAACCGGTAATGCCTTCCTTCTCAATTGTATCCAAAATAAGATTCGGGAAAAGGAAGCGGTTATCTATAACCAGGGTTGCCCCGGATTTTAT
>SCPY01000005.1 GCA_004299495.1 bacterium
TCCGATCTATCGCTCGCTGATTTTAAATCTTTAAATATAGTTGCAAAAATCCCGCTTAGATTATATTATAGATAAGGATGATTAAGCATATCACGCGAATCAGTACCGCGATTATTCTAGTGCTGGCAGGGATTGCCGGAATAGTCCTGCCGTTTATCCCGGGCTTGCTTTTGATTTTTCTGGGTGTAGCGGTTTTCCTGGATAAAAACCCCAAAGCCTTATTCCAGGTAATTAAAGGTAAGCTGAAAGCAAAATATCAAAAGGAGTGCGCCTTAGATTACCCCAAAAGCGAGAACAATGAGAAATAACAGATATAGATTTATTAAACTACTTTTAATAATATTGTTTTTCTCCGGCTGCTTCCAGGACGCGGGAAACTTCAAACGTTTAGCTGAGCAATCCGAAGCACTCTACGGGCAGTCAGTTGTCGGATATGAGAGGATTTTAGCCAGGCACCCTGAGGATAACGAAGCCAGGCTTGCCCTGGCACGACTTTATTCCAGCCATGGCGATTACGAGAAGGCGATAGAGGTTTTAAGGGATAGCGATGACCTGAAGGCAAAAGAGCTTCTGGCAATCTGTTTTTATAAGGCAGGAGACTTTACCCAGTCATTGACCCTTTTTGAGAGAATCGGAAAAGCCGGAGATGCCGAATACCTCTATTACTACGGATTAACCTGCCAGAAGCATAATCTTTACGAGCAGTCGCTGGAAATTTTTGGCCGGATTAAAGACAAGGGGTATTCCCTAAAAGCAAAAGCGCGCATAGATGCTATTTCCGGATTAAAGGGGGGATTTTTGGACCCTGCCTTAAAAGAGACGATAGCCGGCATCACCCAGGAGCAATATCCTTTGGCAGGCGCGGCCATAGTCCTGGTGGATGAAAAGATGATTCTTTCCCGCGACAATACGCTTACCTCCGAATCGCGCTATATGATTAAGATCTTAAATGAAAGGGGAAAACAGGATTTTTCCGAGGTAGTGATTGGCTATGATTCAACCTATGAAAAGGTTGAGGTGGAATACGCCAGGACCATTAAGCCCACAGGTGAAGCGGTGATGGTGGGCGAAAAGGATATCCGCGATGTTTCGCGCTATCTTAATTTCCCGCTTTATTCCAATGCCCGGGCGCGCATTATCTCTATGCCGGAAATTACCATCGGGGCAATCATAGAATACAAAATAAAGACTACCCAAAGCCAGCTGATTAATAAAAAGGATTTTGACCTGGCCTATTCCCTGCAGGAAAGCGAGCCGGTAATTTCCGCTAAATTCGCTATTCACATACCCAGAGAAAGAGAGCTAAAAGTAAAGATTTTAAATCCCGGGTATAATTTTAAAAATTTTAACCTGTCCCCGAGTATTTCCGAAACTCCGGAAGAAAAAATTTACGCCTGGGATTTTAAGAATATTCCGCAAATTGAGGTTGAGCCAAATATGCCTCCGATGAGTGAAATCAACCCGATTATCATGATGTCCACATTTGACTCCTGGAAGGAAATCTATAGCTGGTGGCGGGATTTGGTCAATGGCCGGATTGTGGCGGACAAAGCGATTAGCGGTAAGGTCAAAGAGCTTATAAAAGATAAGACAAGCGGCGAGGAAAAAATCCGCGCTCTTTACAATTACTGCGCCCAGGAAATCCGTTACGTGGGGGTGGAATACGGCCAGGCAGGTTACCAGCCGCATATGGCCTCTGATATATTTAAAAATAAATACGGCGACTGTAAAGACAAGGCCATACTTTTTATTACCATGCTTAAAGAAGCCGGCATTGAGGGCTATCCGGTTTTGATCGGCACGCGCGGAACTCCCGCCACCCTGGACGATTTCCCCGCGGTTAATTTTAACCACGCCATCGCCGCGGTGGAGCTGGAGGGGAAACTTATCTTTCTGGATATTACCGCCGAGGTTTGTTCATTCGGCGACCTGCCTGAAGATGACCAGCAAAGGCGCGTTGTAGTTTTCAAGAAAGATAACTTTGAACTGGTAGATACGCCATTACTTTCCCCGCGGGATAGCCGCGTAAAATCTCAGACAAAAATCAACATTGCTCCCGATGAGTCCGTATCCGCCCAAAGGCAGGTAGAGACTTTTGGGCAGTTTGACCAGGCGCAGCGTTATTGGCTCAGATATACCCCGCCCAATCTGATTGAGCAGGGCCTTAAGGAAAAAATCCAGGATGTGGTTACTTCCGGAAATTTAATCAAATATGCTTACGAGAACGCCGAAGGCCTTAACCTGCCCATAAAGCTGAGCTATTCCTTTACCGGAAATAACTTCTTTTCCCGGGCAGGAGCCGCGCGCATCCTGCCGCAGTTTTCCCAACTGGACACCTCCATAGTGGCAAAAGACATCCGTAATTATCCCTTAGAATTAGGCCAGCCCAACAGCACCGAGTCTTTTTCTGAGATTGAGCTTCCCGAAGGCCTGGAGGTTAAATACCTGCCGGAAGGGCTGAAGGTGGAAATGCCCTGGATGGATTATTCGGTCAGCTACGCCTTAGAGGCAAGAACGCTTAAGGTGCGCCAGGCCCAGGCCTTAAAAGTGAGAGAGGTTTCCAAAGAGGATTACCCCGAATTCAAAAAATTCTTAGAGGAATTAGCCGTTAAGCTGGACGAACATGTGGTGCTGGAGAAGAAAAATGGCGCGGGAAAAAAGAAAAGATAAGAAAAGAGACCTGGATTTTGAAATCAGTTTTTACGAAGGCGTGCTTAAGAAAAGGCCTGATTTTTTTCAGGCGCTCACCGCCCTGGGAAACGCCTATACCGCAAGAGGGGATTATGCCGAGGGCTTAAAGATAGACCTGCGCCTTAAGCGGCTTCGCCGGGATGACCCCATGGTGCATTATAACCTGGCCTGCAGCTATTCCCTGCTGGGAAAAATAGACTCTGCCCTCAAAACCCTTAAAACAGCGATTGGGTTAGGCTACGATGATTTTAATTACCTGCGGCGCGACCCGGACTTAGAGAATCTAAGAAAGGACAAGCGCTTTGAAACTCTCTTTAAAGCCTTAAAGCGCTAGGGCTCTTCTTCTTTATGCAGACTCTCCCCCAAGCCAAAGAATACCACCGTATAAAAAACCGCCTTTTCGTCATCAATCTTATCCTGACCCTTTGTATCCTGCTTATAATTATTTTAAGCGGTTTTTCGAATCAGCTTAAAACAAATCTCGGGCAAATCAGCGCGAACCCCCTAATTCTTAACGGATTATATATCACCGCGCTCTCTTTTTTCTTTTATCTCGCGGGATTCCCCTTGGATTTTTATGAAGGCTTTATCCTGGAGCACCGCTTTCAACTCTCCCGGCAATCCCTGGGCGGATATCTCAAGGATCACTTAAAGAAATCGTTCATCTCTCTCGCCATTACCCTTATTGCCATTGAGTTTCTCTATTTATTTTTATCCCGATTTCCGAAAATCTGGTGGGTTCTGGCGGCTTTGGGATGGTTTTTCCTTACCGTAATCCTGGCCAAAATCACCCCCAGCTTATTGCTTCCTCTTTTTTATAAATACCTTCCGCTCAAAGACCGGGCATTAAGAGATAAAATTATCGCGATGTTCTCCCGCGCCGAAACGCAGCTTAAAGACGTGTATATGATAGATTTTTCTTCTAAGACCAAAAAGCTTAATGCCGCGGTAGCGGGCTTTGGCAGGAGCCGCCGGGTGATCCTGACGGATAATCTTTTAGCAGAACTTTCGCACGATGAGATATTAAGCATCGTCGCCCACGAGTTAGGCCATTATAAAAACAGGGATACGATTAAGATAGTTACTTTTAGCGCCTTGGTTACGGGAATCCTGTTTTACGCCAGCGATTATGTATTAAAAAATACCTTACCGATATTCGGCTGCGGGCATATATCGGATATCGCGGGGTTTCCCTTGTTTGCGCTTACGATGTTTGTTCTTGGGATTTTGGTTATGCCTATCCAGAACGGTTTTATCCGCCGCCTGGAAACCCGGGCGGACCTCTACAGCCTTTCTCTTATGAAAATGCCCGATGTCTTTATATCTATGATGGAGAAGCTGGCCCAAAAAAACCTGGCTGAAGCAGAGCCGGGAAGATTTGTGGAAATAATGTTATACGACCATCCTCCCATAGCCAAGAGGATTGCGCTGGCCAAAGGCTTTAAGACAGCCGTGCCGTAAAAATGCGAAAACATCAATCCCCCAAACATAAAAGAGAATATGTCCGCCTGGATTCGGTGTTTCCGGTGGAGTATCAATTCCTTAAGAATGATAAAGCGCCGGATAATGTCTGGCATCACGGTTTTACTAATAATGTAAGCCATGGCGGAATGTGCCTTGAGCTTTTGCAATTAGGCCCCGAGGCAATAAAACTACTTAAAGACGCGCAGGCCGTTAAACTGAACCTCAAGATTCATATCCCTATTCATCGGCCGGCAAGCCTTGCCCGGGCCAGGGTCTTATGGTTTAAGGAAGAGCCGCATCATTTAAGCCAATACCGCGCG
>SCPY01000006.1 GCA_004299495.1 bacterium
CCTCGGGATGGCCAATAGCGCCTAAGTAAATAGCCGAATACTTCTTTGATTCCTCAATATCCTTGCCTTCTAAGGTTTTGCCGGTTTTAAGATAGCGCTCTCCGCCGAAGTCAAAGATTTTAGTTTCATAGCTAAACTTATAAATCTTTCCGGCTGCCTCTAAAACCTTCAGGCCTTCCCTGATTACCTCTGGCCCGGTCCCATCTCCTGGAATTACAGCGATTTTGTACATATTATTGATCTTTCCTTTTTATGAATAATGTGTAGATAAAGCAATCCTTTTGCGCTCGCGCAAAAGGATTGCTTATCTGACTTTTATCCACTGCATCAAGCCTCCCGCCTCTACAATCTTCTGCATAAACTCCGGGAAGGCCTCGGATTTATAGGTTTTACCCTGCGTAAGATTCCTGATTTCTCCCTTCACCAAATCCACTTCTAACTCATCGCCGGAGTTTAACTCTTCGGCTTGCGGTATCTCTAATATAGGAAGGCCGATGTTTATGGCATTGCGGTAAAAGATACGGGCAAAAGACTTAGCGATTACGCAAGAAACACCCACGCCCTTAATCGCAATGGGCGCATGCTCCCGGCTTGAGCCGCAGCCAAAATTCTTGCCGGCTACAATGATATCTCCCCGAGTAGCCTGTTTGACGAAATCCGGGGCAATAGTTTCCATACATTTCTTGCCCAACTCCACAGAGTCGGTAGTTACCAGATATTTGGCGGCGATAATATCATCCGTATTGATATCATCGCCGAATTTATGAGCTTTGCCTTTTAGAATCACGCTACTTCCTCGGGATGCGCAATCCTCCCCCTTACCGCCGATGCCGCGGCAACCGCGGGGTTAGAAAGATAAATAAAGCTTTTGGGAGAGCCCATCCTGCCGATAAAATTGCGGTTGGTCGTGGCAATAGCCACCTCGCCGTCAGCCAGTATGCCGCAGTGTCCGCCCAGGCAAGGGCCACAGGTAGAGGTAGAAATAATACAGCCGGCCTTACTCAACACCTCAATTACTCCTTCCTTGATTGCCTGCCTGTAGATATTCTGGGTTGCCGGAATAATGATTACGCGTAAACCGGATTTTACTTTCTTGCCCTTCATCACCTTTGCCGCAACCCTTAAATCTGAAATCCTGCCGTTAGTGCAGGAACCGATAACTACCTGGTCAACTTTTACATTTTTGAGGCTGCTTACCGGCTTGACATTGCTGGGCAGATGGGGACAGGCCACCTGCGGCTCCATTTTAGAAACATCATATTCGTATATCTTCTCATATCTTGCGTCTTTATCGGATATTAGCAGCTTCGTGCCTGCCTGCCGGACAGGCAGGCGCCTTGCGCCTTGCGCCTTGCGCCTTGTTACCTTCTTGATATATTCTTCTGTGATACTGTCCGGCTCAATAATCCCGGACTTGCCCCCTGCCTCAATAGCCATATTGCACATCGCGAAACGGCTGTCAATATCCAGCTTTTCAATTACCAGGCCAGAGAATTCCATTGCCCTATATAAAGCCCCATCAACCCCAATCTCGCCTATGGTATAAAGAATCAAATCCTTGCCGCCAGCCCATTTATTAAGCTTTCCCTTGTAGATAAACTTCAGGGTTTGCGGCACCCTTAACCAAACGCCTCCGGTAATCCAGCTTGCCGCGATGTCCGTTGAGCCCATTCCGGTAGAAAATGCCCCCAATGCCCCATAGGTGCAGGTATGGGAATCTGCCCCGATAATCAAATCCGCGGGATGAATCAGGCCCGATTCCGGCAGGAGCGCGTGCTCTATGCCCATCTGGCCTATCTCAAAGTAGTTCTTGATACCCTGCTCCCGGGAAAAATCCGCCAAAGCCCTGGCCTGATTCGCGCTCCTTAAGTCCTTGGCCGGGGTAAAGTGGTCAGGAACCAATACCACCTTTTTAACGTCAAAAACCTTCTTCGCTCCCGCCTTCCTGAACTCCTCAATAGCCAGAGGCGCGGTAATATCATTAGCCAGGCTCAAATCTACCTTAGCCCAGATAAACTCTCCGGGATGGATATCTTTCTTTTGTCCGGTATGAGCCAATAATATCTTTTCGGTAATTGTATAAGGCATTTCTAAGCAAGGATTAGGAAGGGTTAACCTTTAAACTTTCTTGCCACTACGGTAGCGTTGTGTCCACCAAAGCCCAGAGAATTAGACATCGCTACCTCTACCTTCATCTTGCGGGAAACATTAGGCACATAATCAAGGTCACAGTCAGGGTCAGGCACTTCCTGATTTATGGTAGGATGAACTATCGCGTCGCGGATAGAAAGGCACAAGACTACAAATTCTATTCCTCCCGCGGCCCCCAGAAGATGGCCGGTCATAGATTTGGTGGAACTAACCGCGAGCTTATAGGCGTGGCTGCCAAAGGCCTTCCTGATTGCCAGCGTCTCTATCTTGTCGTTTAAGGCGGTTGATGTACCGTGGGCATTGATATAATCTACTTCTTCCGGTTTTATTCCCGCGTCATTGATGGCCGCAAGCATTGCCCTTTTAGCTCCGTCTCCGCTTGCGTCAGGCGCGGTCATATGGAAGGCATCGGCAGACATTCCGTAACCGACCATTTCAGCGTATATGCGGGCGTTTCTTTTTAAGGCATGCTCAAGCTCTTCCAAAACCACCACCCCCGCCCCTTCCGCTATCACAAATCCATCCCGCAGCTTATCAAAGGGCCGGGAGGCCTTTTCCGGCGCGTCGTTCCTGCGCGAAAGCGCCTTCAGGGCGCAAAATCCCCCTACTCCTAACGCTGTAACGCAACTTTCAGTACCACCGGCAACCATCACATCCGCGTCTCCGTATTTGATCACGCGAAAGGCATCGCCAACGGCATGCGAACCGGAAGCGCAGGCAGTAGCCACGCAGGAATTAGGGCCTTTCAGGCCAAGGCCTATAGAAACATGCCCGGCGGCTTCGTTTACAATCAGCCTGGGAATCATAAAGGGAGACATCTTTTCCGGCCCTTTCTCAAAATAGGAGCGGCACTCATCCTCCACGCTCCTCAAGCTTCCTATGCCTGAGCCGATTAAAACCCCTATACGGTTTGTATCCTCCCTGTCCAAATCTAAACCCGAATCCCTAACTGCCTGCTTGCTCACTGCGACCGCGTAATGAACAAATTTATCTACCCGCTTGATTTCTTTTGAATCCATATACTCAAGCGGATTAAATCCCTTTACCTCCCCGGCTATTCTGGAATCAAACCTCGTGGCGTCAAAGGAGGTAAGCGGGCCTATGCCGCTTTTACCGGAAAGCAAGGCCTTCCAGAAGGTATTGACATCGTTACCGACCGGAGAAACCACCCCTAAACCCGTGACTACGACCCTGCGCTTGTTCATCTTATAAAAAGATTTGCCCCGGCCTATAAAGCTTGAACCGGGGCATTGTAATTCATTGCCAAAGCGGACAACTACTTGCTTGCTCCCGCCTTTTCTTCAATATACTTAACGGCATCTCCTACGGTAGTCATCTTCTCGGCGTCTTCATCGGGAATTTCAATGCCGAATTCTTCCTCTAAGGCCATTACCAGCTCCACCGTATCCAGAGAATCCGCCCCCAGATCGTCAATAAACGACGCGGCGGGAGTGACCTCTTCCGGTTTTACCCCTAACTGCTCTGCGATTATAGACTTAACTTTGTCTGCTACAGCCATTATTTTTCCTCCTTTTATCACTCAAACGCAAAATATGAAATGTTTTTACACGCTTTCGCGGTTATGCCATAACCATACCGCCATCTATGATAATGGTCTGACCGGTAATATAATCCGACTCATTTGACGCCAAGAACAAACACAGCTCTGCCACATCCTGAGGCTTACCGAATCTGCCCAGGGGAATCGCCGAACGCATCTTCTCCTGTATCTCTGCCGGAAGCTTGGCGGTCATCTCAGTCTGGATAAAGCCGGGAGCCACCGCGTTTACGCATATTCCCCGGCTTGCCAGCTCTTTTGCCGTGGTCTTGGTCAACGCGATTATCCCTGCCTTGGAAGCAGCGTAGTTGGCCTGACCGAAATTACCGATTATGCCAATGATCGAAGCGATATTGACTATTTTGCCTGACTTCGCCTTAAGCATCAGCCGGGAAACGGCTTTAGTACAGTTAAAAGTACCCTTAAGGTTTACCGCAATCACCAAATCCCAGTCGCTTTCCGCCATCCTCAGCATTAAATTGTCTTTGGTGATGCCTGCGTTGTTCACTAATATATCAAGCTTCTGAAATTTGTCAAGAATTTTGTTTACGCTCTCATCCACCTGCTTAGAGTTGGTTACATCTACCTGGGCGCTCATTGCTTGCACGCCCAAACCCTCAATCTCCTTTTGGGCCTCTGCCGCCGCTTGCGGATTCACATCCCAGATTACGATGTTTGAGCCTTGCCTGGCAAAACACAAGGCAATCTCCCTGCCAATCCCCCTTGCCCCTCCGGTTACCAGCGCTACTTTATCTTTAAGCCGCATAATATCCACCTCTTTAAACTGATTCAGGATTTGAAATTGTCTATTTCTTCCCTTTTACCTATATTTATCACCTGGGCGCCCGGGTCAATCTTTCTAAGCAGGCCCTTTAAGACGCTTCCCGGGCCGATTTCATAGAAAGTTTTGACTCCTTGGCCTATAATGAACCTTACCGAATCCTCCCAGCGCACCGGGCTGTAAATCTGCTTAACCATATTCTCGCGAATTTCTAAAGGGTTTTGTAAGGGCCCGGCGGTGACATTGCTTACCAGGGGAATAGCCGCGTCTTTTAAGCGCGTATTCTGGGAAAAAACCCTAAACTCCTCAGCTGCCTCCCGCATAAGGCCGGAATGAAACGCCCCCGACACCTCTAAATCCAGCACCCTCTTGGCGCCCTTTTCCTCTGCCAGGCCCTTAGCTTTATCCACAGCCAAAGCCGTTCCGGTAATCACAATCTGGCCCGGACAGTTAAGATTGGCTATCTCAGCCTGGCTCTCGCGGCAAATCTCCTGCACAAGGCTTCTTTCTAACCCTAACACCGCGCACATCTTTCCCTGGTGTTTCTTAGCCGCCTCTTCCATCAACATTGCCCTTTTCCATACTAAGCGCAGGCCATCCTCAAAACTCAATACTCCGCAGGCAATAAGCGCCGAATATTCTCCCAAACTTAAACCGGCGGCAAAACTGGCGACCGGCGACTGATGATTAATAACTGCCTTAAGCGCTTCCAATGCCGCGATACTCGCCGTAAGTACTGCCGGCTGGCAGTTTTGCGTCCTGGTCAGTTCCGTAAGCGGCCCATCAAAGCAAAGCCTGGAGAGGGAAAAACCTACTATGCTGTCCGCTTTATCAAAGACCGCTCTTGCCGCGGGATATGCCTCATACAAATCCTTGCCCATTCCCGCGTATTGGGAACCCTGGCCGGGAAAAAGGAAAGCTACCATTTAATTACGCAGGATCCCCAGGCCAGGCCCGCGCCAAAGGTATCCAGCAAAACAATATCGCCTTTCTTTATCCTGCCGGATTTAACCGCCTCACACAAGGCCACCGCGGATGAAGCCGCGGACATATTCCCGTATTTTTCTATATTCATAAATATTTTATCCGCGGAAAGGCCAAGCTTCTTAGCGGTAGCATAAATTATCCGCGCGTTTGCCTGATGGGGAATAAAACAATCTACATCTTGGCAGGAAAGCCCTGCCTGCTCTAATGCCTTGAGGGCGGCATCAGCCATAATCCCTACCGCCACCCGAAAAAGCTCGTTACCACGCATCTTCACATAGTGCATCTTCTTCTCTAATGTCTCGCGGCTTGAGGGATGGCGGGAGCCTCCGGCGCTAACCATCAATAAATCCGCGCCCCGGCCGTCTGCCCCCAGATGCGCCGAGAGAAATCCCGGCCTTTTAACCGGGCCTACTACCGCCGCCCCGGAGCCGTCTCCGAATAAAATGCAAGTGCTGCGGTCCTGCCAATCTACGAATGAAGAAGTCTTTTCTGCCGCGACCACAAGCGCGTTCTTATACATTCCGTTTGCGACAAACTGCCGAGCGGTAATAAGCCCGTAGACAAACCCCGCGCATGCCGCGGACATATCAAAACAGGCCGCCTTCTTTGCCCCCAATTCCCTCTGAATAAGGCAGGATACCGAAGGAAACTGCATATCAGGGGTAACCGTGGCGGCAATAATCAGCTCCACGGATTCGGCTTTAAGCTTAGCGTCTTTCAGGG
>SCPY01000051.1 GCA_004299495.1 bacterium
GTCGTATTCGTCGCCTGCCTGGCGGTATTTGGTGGCGCTCTTTCCGAAGAAATAAGTACGCAGAGTATCGGCAATGGTGTGCATGCTTAGGCCAAGCGACGATGCCTTAATTCTATCCACCTCTACCTGGAGTTCCGGCCTGCCCAGTTCGCGGGAAATAGTTACATCCACTATCCCCGCGATTTGAGATACTTGCGACCTTAAGTGATAGGCGAGCTTGTCCGCGGCCTCTAAATCGTGGCCTAAAATTTCTATTGAAACCGGCTTTCCCCCTCCGAATAATAACCTGGAAAATGGGCTGCCTGCCTGGATGCTGATTCTTTTTACCCCCAAGAGCCCGGCAATCTTAGGCCGGATGGCTTCGGCAATCTCTTTTGTGGAGCGGGCGCGCTGGGATATTTTGCTGAGCTTGGCTCCTATAATCATAATGTTTGAGCCGGTTCTCGCGCCAAAGGCCCCGGAAAAACGGGTTGACGCAGACTGCCCCACGCGGGAGAATATGGTAAGTGCCTCCGGCACATCCTTAGCAAAAATATCCTCCAGTTGCCTGGCAATCTTGTCCGTCTGTTCATAGCGCGTGCCCGGCGGAAGTTCTACGGTAATATTTAAATCTCCGGTATCTTCTTCAGGAATAAATTCGGTGCCGATTTTGGGAATCAATAAAAGGCTAAAGACAAAAACCGCTATCGACGTAAAGATGGTAATTTTCTTGCGCGCCAAAACCCATTCCAGGGCCCTGCCATAGGCGCCTTCCAAATGCCGGAAAAAACGCGCGCTGGCTTCGTAAAATCTCCGGTACATCGCTCTCCCGGCAATGGCAGGGCCTGCCTCCGGAAGCCTTACCAGCAATTTTGAGCAAAGCATAGGGCTAAAGGTAAGCGCGGTAAATAGGGAGGCCAGGAGCGTGATGGTAACGATTACAGCCAACTGCTTAAACATTATTCCGGTAATGCCGGTAAGAAACACAAGCGGCAGGAATACCACCACTGTGGTAAGGGTAGAGGCGGAAATCGCCCTGCCTACCTCTGATGTCCCGGCTATTGCCGCCTCTATCGGCGATTCGCCTTTTTCTCTATGGCGGTAGACGTTATCCGTTACCACAATCGCGTTATCCACTACCATACCAATGGCAATCGCCAGGCTGGATAAGGACATAATATTGATGGTGTAGCCCAGAAAATACATAAAGATAAAAGAGATAATCAGGGAAAATGGGATGGTCAGGGCGATAATGGCGCTTGGCCTTATCTGGCTCAGGAAAAATAAGACTACGAGAACAACAAAGAACCCTCCCCAATACACGGTTTGAGAAAGGTCATTTATTGACTGGACAATGTGTTCAGAGCTGTCTGAGAGAATGGAAAACTTTAATTTTTCCGGCAAGCGTTTCTCCAGCTTTTGGATTTCGCTCCTTATCCTTTTTGCCACCTCAACGGTATTTGCCCCGGAACGCTTCTGCACCATAAGCATCATCCCGAGCTTACCCTGGCTGCGCACGGAAAAGGTTTCTTCCTTGAAGGCATCCTCTACCTGCGCGATATCTTTCAGGTACACGGTTTTTTCTCCGTCGGAAGAAATAACTATGTCTTTTATCTCATCGGTAGAGGCAAATTCTCCCGGAACCCGCAGGGTATAATCAAGATAGCCGACTTTCAGGTTTCCCGAAGGAAGGCTGATATTTTCCTGTGCCAGCCTTTCCGCGATTTTTTGCGCCGAAAGGCCGTATGCCTCAAGGCGGGCGCGATCCAGGTTTATATTAATCTGCCGCTCCAGCCCTCCGTACATCTGCACGGCCCCTACCCCAGGAATCCTCTTAAGCTCATCGCTTACCTGCTTATCCACTAAATGGAAAAGCCGGGGGTATACTTCCCGGGGGGCGGTGACACCGACAAAGATGATGGGTATGGTCGCGGTATTGAATTTAAAAACAATCGGGGTCTCTATCTCATCGGGCAGGCTTCTTTTGGCAAACTCTAACCTGTCGCGGATGTCGTTAGAGGCCTCGTCAAGATTAACCCCCCACTTAAAGCGGCAGCTGACCGTGGAAACGCCTTCAAGCGAGCGGGAAGTCAGCTTATCCAGGTTAGAGACTATGGCCAGGTTATTTTCTATTACCTGGGTAACCTTGGACTCCACATCCTCGGCATTGGCTCCTTCGTAAACCGTGATTACGGATATAGACGGAGGCTCAATCTCCGGCATAAGGTCAATTGGAAGCTTCCGGAGCGAAACCAGGCCCAGCACCAATATGCTTAGGAAAATCATAATATTGGTAACCGGAAATTTTACTCCAAACTCAGGCAGCCGCATTCTCTCTCCAATAAGTTAAAAAATTCAAGCTATTCAATCACGCTGACCTGCGCTCCGTCTTTGAGGCCCTGATGGCCAAAGACAATCACCTTCTGATTTTCTTCCAGGCCCTCTAAAATCTCTATTTTGCTATCCTGCCGGATACCCGGCTTAACCCTGATTTTTTTGGCAATAGAATCCTCTGCCGTATACACATAATTAAGGCTGTCTTCCTTGACCAAGGCATCCTGGGCTATGACTAATGCATTGGCGCGTTTTCCGGCAAGGATATTTATTTTCGCGAACATCCCGGATTTTAAGCGATGGCCGGGATTAGGAACAGTAATTTCTATCGGCAAGGAGCGGGTTTGCGGGTCTAACACCTGGCTTACCTTTGTAATTTCTCCCTTAAAATCTTCATCCGCGTAGGCATCGGTCTTTAAATGCGCCTCCAGGCCCTTCTTGATATAGGAAATGTCCGGCTCAGGAATGTTCAATACCATAACCATATTATCCATATCCACTATCATTGCCAAGGCCGTTGATTGAGCAATGACCGCCTGCCCCCTGTCTAAGAATGTCCTGCCCACAATCCCGCTTATCGGCGCATCCGCCTTGGCCAATTCATAAGTCAGTCCTGTCTCGTCCCGGTCTACCAAAGCGATTACCTGCCCCTTGTCAACCCTATCGCCTTCATTAAACAGGTATTCCTTAAGCTTTCCTCCGGCCCTGGAAAACACCAACGCCTCATCTTTTGCCTTGAGGCCGCCCACATAACTAAGGGTGAAATCCAGGTCCTGGCGCTTAACCCTCTCAACTTTTACCGCGGTTTTTTCAATCCCTCTTTTTTTAACCGCAGGAGCGGCCTCGGGCCTTGCAAAAAAAAGCCTTTGAATAAACAGGCCGGCCGTAAATATGATGAATAGAATTAATATGACTGAACTCTTTTTTTTCATTTTTACTTCTCCCCAATCGCCTTATCTAATTTTGACCTGGCGATTAAATAATCATAAACGCCCTGCCTGCGGTTAAACTCTGAAATGAAAAACGCAAGCCGCGCGTCTTCCAGGTCCAAATCGCTGGAAATACCGCCTTTGTATTTTTCCTGAATTACCTTAAGATTATCCGCGTAAAGCTCAATATCCTTTTTCCCCGCCTCAAGCGCGCCTAAGGCGGTGCCTAAAGAAAGGTACGCGTCTCTGACTTCCGCTGCCACATCCGCCTTAAGCTTATCCTGCAGGATCCTTGTCTGCTTGAGGCCGCTGATCGCCTGCTCTACCTTATATTTTGCCGCCCAGCCGTCAAATACCGGCCAGCTTAGGGTAAAACCAATCACATTGTAATCCTGCCATCCCTTTGAAGGCGAAAAGGTAAGGGAAGTGGTTGAGCGGCTGTAATAATCAAAAGAGCCGTAAATGGAGGGCCTGCCCGCGGCCTTTGAAATTTCTACCCCGGCGCTGTCGGCCTGAACCTTGGCTTCATACTGCTTTATCTCCGGCCTTAAAGACAGGGCCTTTAGAATTGCCTCATCCACCGCTGCTTCCTTAGGCGTGTAGGAAAAATCTCCTTCTATATCTACATCGGTTTTTTCTTCTATACAGAGAATGTTCTTTAATAAGATTCCGGCGCTCTCCAGCTGATTGAGTGAAGATTCATGGAGCTGCCGGCCTTGCGCGAGCAAGTATTTCGCTTTTAACACCTCCGATTCCGATATTTCGCCTTTTTCGTAACGCAAAAGGGCGCTGCGAAGATGTTTTCCGGAATTATCTAAAATCTGATCATTTATCCGCGCGAATTCCTTTGCTATAAGCAGGGTATAAAATGCCTTCTTCACCTCTAAAATTATCTCATCAGTTACCCTGGCCAGCTCCTGGCCCTGCGCCTGGGCCTCATATCTTGCCTGTTTCAGGGTATTTGCGGCCTTGCCGCCCTGGTAAATGTATTGCTTGATACCCGCCTGAAAGGAATAATTATTGACGTCTTTGCGGTAAAGACCCCTGGACCTGGTTGCGTAACTATTGATGTTAACCTGGGGTAAAAATCCGCTTCTTGCCTCTCCGATTCCGGACTTTAACTGCGCGAGCTTTTCCGTATTTAGCAAAATATCCTTATTGTCCCGAAGAGCAATTGCCAGGGACTCATCCAAGGTCAAAATAACCGGCTGCTCCTGGGCATTCGTAATCCCGGCCAAAATCACCAATAACCAGATTCCAAATACTAACCTCATCCTGGCTCAAGTCCTTTTTATGTGCTTATGGATCTTGTTTAAAAGCTCTAAGTATTTATCGCGGTCCGTGCCGCTTAAGGCGCCGAATACCTCAATAATGGTTTTTTGCCTGGCGCGGTTGAATTCCTGCGCCACTTTCTTGCCTTTGGTGGTAATGCTGATATTGACTATCCGCCTGTCCTGGTTGGAGCCGGCGCGGCTTACGAATCCGCTTCTCACCAGCCTGTCCGCGATACCGGTAGCCGCGGCCATGCTCACCGAGAGGTACTTTGCCAGCTCACCCATGCGCATTGAGCCCCTGGCCTTTAATAAATCCAAGGTGAGTATCTGCGGCAGGGAGATGTTTCCTTGCGCGATTTCTTTGGTCTGCCTTTTAAAGAATTCACGCAGGATATCCGGCATAAGCTTGAGCACATCGTTTGCAAAATTCTTGATCGCGTCATCCGACATAGTTAATCTCCAGAATATTTAATATCCTTAACTATTAACTAAATAAAATATACCATAATATGCTTTTGCTGTCAATGGTATGCAGGCCCTATTTATGTTTGGCCGGTAAGCCGCTTAATGAATTTAATCTCCGCCTCAAGGAGCTCTTGATTATGCTCTACGATGGAGACTATATTTGGCAGGGTTTTCTTTCCGGTGAGGTTATTTTTAAATTTTCCCAGGCTGTTTTTAAGGCGCCCAAGGAGCTTCAGACGCGCCTTTAAATAGCGCCTTCTTACTTCCGGGGTAATATAATTTATGAAATAGAGCGATAAATCAATGCTAAAATACGGTTTTTCTATCGCGAGAATGCTCTTCAATAAAATCTTTCCAAACTCCCTCTTTCCTCTCTCGGTAATCTTGTAAATATATTTTACCGGCCTTTTTCCGGCCCTGTTTGCCGTCTGCGTAACCAGGCCGTCTTTGAGCATCCTATTAAGCGGATAATATATGGATTCGGTTTTGGAACCGGTAAAGGTGGCGGAAATCTCGCCGATAAGCTTCTTAAGCTGATAGCCGTGCTTGGGGCCGTCCTGCAGGAGGCCCAGGAATAATAATTCTTGTTCTTTCATTTAATGAGCACAGCAACTTATGGAACGAGCGATAGCGAGTGAACATAAGTTGCTGTGCGAATTATCCCGCCGAGTGCGCCAAAATTATCGAAGAGAATTTTGCCGCGGCTTACGAGGCGGGATGAAATGTCATAACTTACGCGAAGGCGCCGATCTTGCGGAATTTCTGATAGCGCAAAGAGAGAAGCTTATCTGAAGAAATTTGCTTTAATTCCTCTAAGTGCTTTTTAACGCATTTCTTAAGGTTTTGCCCGGTTTTCTGAGGGTCGCGGTGGGCTCCGCCTTGCGGCTCCGGGATGAGTTCGTCAATAATCCCTAAACTAAGAAGCTCGCCTGCCGTTAATTTCAGGGCCTCGGCCGCGTCAGGGGCCCTGCTTGAATCCTTCCAGAGAATCGCGGCACACCCCTCGGGAGAAATTACCGAATAGTAAGCGTTTTCCATAACGCACACCCTGTCGCCGATGCCGATACCCAACGCTCCGCCTGAGCCGCCCTCTCCGATAACCACCACTATTATCGGCACCGCGATCACTGCCATTTCCCTCAGGTTTAAGGCAATCGCCTGGGCCTGGCCCCTTTCCTCCGCCCCGATACCGGGATAGGCCCCGGGCGTATCAATCAGGGTAACTATGGGAACGTTAAACTTCTGGGCTAATTGCATAAGGCGCAGGGCCTTACGGTA
>SCPY01000052.1 GCA_004299495.1 bacterium
CTTTAAATACCTTAGGGTCTCTTAATCGCCAGATGGATTTTAAGCCCTCAACCTGCCTGTTTTCTTCGCCTGCCACATTACTAAAAAGCGCTCCCCCCTCCACAATCTCTTTTACCGCCTGCTCAAAAGGAATGCTCACCCATTTCCGCGTCCCGCGGGCTCCCGCGCGTTTTAGCACCTTGCGGATACGGTAGGGGTCATACAAGGTCTGAATCCCCGCCTGGCCCTTGGGGCAGATATGACCGTCTATGCCGCTTGAATCCGCCAAAGAACTTTTATAAGGAATGTGCGGCCACATAGTCCAGGGGCTGTAGGGATTACCGTCAATCTTTACCGCCAGGCCATCAATAAACTTCACCTTGATGCCGCATCCGGTATTACACTGCAGGCATACGCTGTTAACGATATTCTCCGGCTTATTCAACTCATATTCCACCTGCGGGCCTTCTGCCAGCGCGTCCCTGTTTGCGCCTGTGAGTTTTGAAATACCCGCGCCTAACAACGCGCTTACGCCTGAGAGCCGCAGGAATTCTTTTCTGGAGATATTCTTATTTAAATTTTCGCTCATTTATGCACCGGAAGAATTTTCCACCCCGCGTAGAATAAAGCGCTGCCAAAAGCCAAGATGAAGAAAACCAGCCGCCATTCATGAAAGGAAGGTAGATAGCTAAACACTAAATGCGGCTCGATAAAAGCCGACTCCAGGCCTTTAAGTTCAGGCACCACCTGCGCCGGGATAACGATGTTAAGCCGCACGCTTAAGAAGGTTGAGGCAATCAAAAATCCGGCTATGCCGATACCTTTTACGCCTGCGCGCCTTGACAAAAGAAGCGCGAGCGGAATAGCACTCCCCAGTAAAAGATGAAAAATCCAGAAGACATACCAGTACTGCCCGGACAAAACCAGCTTCAGGCTCTGCGTGTGGTATTCCATATTCCCCCAGAGAGGGATGGTGATTTCCACAAACTCTAAAAGCAGGTCAAAGCAAAGCAGGCCGAGTATTATTTTTGCCAGAATGCCGGCGAGCTCCCTCTGTTCTTCGCCTTTTTTCCAAAAAAAACAGACCACCGAGGTAAGCAATGCCCCGCCGGAGGTTAAGGCTCCGGTAAGAAATAAAATAGGCATAAGCGAGGTATGCCAATAAGGTTTTGCCCCCACCACGGCAAAGAGCGAACCTACGCCGCCGTGAAAGGCAAGGGCTAAAGGCACGCCGATAGCGGCTAAAACCCGCACCTTCCTTCTGTCCCGCGCCACCGCCGGCTCAGAAACATCGCGAGAACCGAAAGTTAATCCCTGGAAAATAAGCTTTAGCAATCCTGCCGGCTGTTTCTCGGCCAGCCATACTATATCCGAACGCATTGCCAGATAAGTCTCTCCCAAGAGGAGCACAAAATAAACCGAATAAAGCCAGACCATCCAGGCCATCATAGAGTTGAAATTGGGGCTAAGCCAAATCTTCCATGCCCTTTCCATATGGCCGATGTCAAACCAGATACACACCAAGGCCATTAAGAGAGTAATCAGGGCAAGAAAAAGCGCGAGCTTACCAATTGCCTCTAAACGTTTTACCCCAAACACATACACTAAGGCGGAGATAAGAAAAGCTCCGGCGGACAGGCCGATAAAATAGATATACGCCGCCACCCCCAGCCCCCAGGGCACATAAGAACCGTAGCCAACCAGCTTATGCTCGAATATAAATCTTTCCCAAACCCCGATTACGCCCAGGACCAGCAAAACTAACCAGAGAATAAAAATAAGCTTTTTCATCTTTTATCCCAGGATGTAATATACCTTTGGTTTTGTGCCTAATTCAGGCTTTAGGGTTGTGATATTCGGACGACTAATCAACTCTGAAACTAAGCTGTCTGTATCAAAGTTATCCCCGAAATAGGTTGCCCCGCCGATACAGGTGGTTACGCAGGCGGGAAGCAAACCGACTTCAATACGATGGATGCAGAAATGGCACTTTCTGGCATTACCGATGGGTGATAACCCTCGCTTACGCGGCCACTTTTTATTGTATTCAAAAGCCGGCCTTAATTCATAATCCTGGACTTGGGGCGTCCCCTCGGTATAGGTGTCACCAAAATCCGCGGTTCTGGCATTATAAGGGCAGGCGGTAATGCAATAGCGGCAGCCGATGCATTTATTATAATCCACAACCACAATCCCGTCTTCACGCTTATAAGTGGCAGTTACCGGGCAAACGGAAGTACAGGGAGGATTATCACACTGCATGCAGGGCCGGGGGGTAAAGCGCCTGGTTACCTTAGGGTAGGTGCCGAATTCCTCATCCATTACCGGCCGGTACACCACTCCCGGAGGAAGGATATTTTCCGCTTTACAGCCGATAGTGCAGGCGGAACACCCGATACAGCGGCGCAAGTCTAAAACCATAGCCCACCTTCGCATCCCGCGCGACTTCTTAAGCGCCTTTAGTAAATCCTCCTGCATCCTCAGGAGCTCATTTTTATAAACAATCTCCCGGGGAAGCTTAGACAAGTCCGCCTGCGCCGGCTGCTGTTCTTCATCTGCTTTAGCCGCTATTTTATCCGGCTCCACCAGTCCAGCCGCTACGGTAGAAGCCGCGGCCGTACCGGCTAATTTCAGGAAATCCTTACGAGAGATTTTTTTCTTCATTTCCATAATGCTAAAACTGCGTGGCAACTAAAGCCGAAAGCAAATTATCATCCGCGTCGTCCGCTCCCTGGCTTTTATTCCAATCATAGCTGAGTTTTAAAATCGTGTTATCGCTGAAGCGATAACCCCCTCCCAGGGAATAGCGGTCATACCTGTTGGCGGTAACGCTATTCAGGGTAGCGGTAGCATCTCCGTTTAAGTTTATAAAGCTATATCTTGCCGCCGCATAAAATTTCTTAGTCAGATTATAAATCCCGTCCACAAAACCGAAATTTCCGGAACGGGTCCTGTTTGCCTCATCCTTAAATTGTCCGTAGGAAAGCCGCGCGATGGCCTTGCTATCGCTAAAAACTATTGGTTCCAGGGGTTTTTTGCCTTTACCAAAGTCGTAGCGGGCATCCAACTCCCACACAGTTCTATCCCAGTCATTTTCTCCGGTAGGACGGCTCACCAATCCCGCCAGAGACAACTCAGCGCTTGAGCTGTCTAATCTTCCGGAATTATAATACGTCCCGGATAGGTATAACGGGTCAATAGGCGCGTAATAAATCTTTCCCATAAAGGCCTTACCGGCGGTAGAATCCGAACCCACTCCGGAATTACCGTCAGAAACCGAAACCACCCAGCCCAACGGCTTTAACCCAATCTTATCCAATTTTATCTTTCCGGCGAATTCCAGGCCCTCGTCAACTATCGTCGCCCTGGCTGCGGAATTGGAAGGCAAAATCCCTTCCACCGGGTTATCCGTCCAGGTCTCCTCGCCGAAACCTAACTTAAACCTTCCCAGGCGAGCCGATAAACTAAAAGGCGAGCCTTTAAGAGCGGGAATGAAATCCTTGGATTGCAGAAATAAATAATCCATTAAAGGGCTCTGGGCGGTAGCATTATTCACATTAAACCGCAAAGTGACGGTATTGATATCGTCGGGCTGGAAGGCAAGCTGTATTTTGGCATCCGGCATCTCAAAGGAACCGGCCGGATAACTGCCGGCTTTTCCGGAATCAAAAAATCCAAATGCCGCTCGCCCCTTTAGCTTTAGCTTTGCTAAGGCATTGGCTAAATCCACTTTGGCCGCTTCCGCCGCTTTGGCTGTCTCTTTAATTTTAGCTACCTCCTCTTTGGCTTTAAGCGACTCTTCCTTTACCTTTGCCTGGCCCGCCTCCAGATTCTCAATCCTTTTTAATAGATCCTGTACCTGAGACTTTAACCCCGCGATCTCCTCATCCCTTGAAACCGGCTCATCAGCAAAAGACGGCGCAAGGGCAATACCTGATAGAAATAAGACCGTAAATGTTAACCTAATATAATTATGCCTCATTCTTTGCCGCTCCTTTCTATAATCAGCTCTACCTTCCTCGGATCTTCTATATCCTTAAGATTATAAACCATGCTCAAGATAATCTGCCTGACAAAATTGCTTAAAAACGGCTTTAAGGGGATCAGCTTATTATTAATGAATAATCGCATCTTAAAATTCTTACTGAGTTCTTTCATCTTTTTTATAAATACCTCTTTTCAGCTTAAATAGGTTACCTGCGCGCTGGCGCCTTTACGAATTTCTTCATCCTCTTCCGGAAGCTCCATAATCCCGTTTGCCAAAACCATTGATTTTAAAATTCCCGATCCCTGCGGCCCGGTCAAAGAGGCGCAGAGTGAGCCGTTTTTATTTTCCAAGGCTACCCGCAGGAAGTAACGCAGGCCCGCTTTCTTCTGAAAATTATCTTTAAAAATTGCCGGCAGATGAAGCCTGAAAAAATCTTTTGCCCCCGCCATTTTTAAAAGCGCTGGCCTGACGAACTGCTCAAAGGAAATCATACTGGAAACCGGGTTTCCCGGAAGGCCGAAAACCGGGACCTTTCTTATCAACCCGAAAGCTAAAGGCTTGCCCGGCTTCATCGCCACTCTCCAGAATTTAATTTCCGCGCCTAAATCGCGCAGGGCGTCTTTCACAAAATCATAATCACCGACAGAGATACCTCCGGAAATCAAAAGCATATCCGCGGATAATCCTTTTTTGATTTTGCGCTCCAAATCATCCCTCTTATCTCTGGCTATTCCCAATAGCACAGGGGCCGCGCCTGTTTTAAGGGCCTGGGCGTAAAGCGAGTAGGCGTTAGAATTGCGAATCTTTCCGGAAGATAATTTCTGATGTATCTCAACCAACTCATCTCCCGTGGCCAGGATCGCGACTTTCGGCTTTCTAAATACCTTAATCCGGCTTACCCCTAAGGATGCCAGCATGCCGATATATCCGGATTTTAAGATATCCCCCTTTGCTATGACGCGCTCGCCCTCCCTTACGTCTTCTCCGGCATAGCGCACATTCTCGCCTTTTTTTACCCCGGCAAATATTTTAACATATTCTCTTCCTCTTAATCCCGAGCCCTTGATTCCGGGTTCCGTATTTTCCACCATCACCACGCTATCCGCTCCCCTGGGAAGCACCGCGCCGGTCATTATCCTGATTGCCTGGCCATTACCAACGGATTTCCTTGCGCTGTATCCCGCGGGCAAATCCGCTATAACCTTTAAGATTTTAGGATTTTTTCTTGATGCCCCTTGAACATCTTTGGCAATAATCGCGAATCCATCCATCGCGCTGTTATTAAAAGGGGGGATATTTTC
>SCPY01000053.1 GCA_004299495.1 bacterium
TTCCGATCTCTATCCGCCTGAAGGGGAGCTGAAGCTCTATTCCTTTAAGCTCCTTAAAAATATGAAAAAATAACTTTTCGGTAACCTGAAAAATATCCTCTTCGTTGACAAAGGACATTTCCATATCCAGCTGGGTAAATTCCGGCTGGCGGTCGCTTCTTAAGTCCTCGTCGCGGAAACACTTGGCAATCTGAAAATATCTTTCCACGCCAGAAACCATAAGTATCTGCTTGAACAGCTGGGGAGATTGGGGAAGGGCGTAGAACTCTCCCGGGGAAAGCCGCGATGGCACCAGAAAATCCCTTGCTCCTTCAGGAGTGGATTTAGTGAGAATCGGGGTTTCCACCTCCAGGAACCCTTCCGCGTCCAGGAGGCGGCGGGTAACCTGGTAGAGCCGGTGGCGCAGGAGGATATTGGCGAACATCTTTTGCCTTCTTAGGTCAAGGTAGCGGTACTTCAGGCGCAGTTCTTCGCTGATTTCAAGGCTGTCGCTGATTTCAAACGGGATATTCTGGCTGGGATTAATTATCTCTAAACCTTGCGCCAGGATTTCAACTTCTCCTGTGGGGATTTTGGGGTTGATTGTCCCTTTTGGCCTGGGGTTTACCCTGCCTTTTAATTGTATCACGAATTCGCTTCTTAATTGCGCCGCGCGTTCGTAGGCAAGCGGCGCCTCCTTGGGGACAAATACCACCTGGGCCAGGCCAAAGCGGTCGCGGATATCAATAAAAATCAGCTTGCCGTGGTCGCGGCGCGCGTTGACCCAGCCGCAAAGGGTAACCTCTTTTCCTACATCGTTAACCGTCAATTCACCGCAGGTGTGGGTACGCAGCATATTCTCCTCTTTATCTCTTCAGTAAACGCGTCCAGGCTTATTTCTTCCTGCTTTCCTGAACCCATATCTTTCAAGGTTACCGATCCTTTTTTAAGCTCGTCTTCTCCCAGGATAGAGGCGTATTTTACTCCCCTGTCATTGGCTTGCCTCATCTGGCCTTTTAGGGATTTGTTTTCGTAATCCATCTCAGAGGAAATCCCGGCCTCGCGCAGGCCGTTTAACAAAATAAACCCCTGCCTCCTGGCTTTCTCTCCCAGGGTAACTATAAAAACTTCTGTCTTTTTTCCGGAGGCCTGAGGTTGAGGGCCGGAAGCTAATATTATTCTTTCTACCCCCAAGGCAAAACCCACCGCGCCTAAATCCGGCCCGCCAAGCTCAGAAATCAGGCGGTCGTATCGGCCGCCCGCTCCGATGGCATCCTGAGCGCCCAATCCCGGATGGGTTATCTCAAAGACGCTGCGGCTGTAATAATCCAGCCCCCTTACCAGGGTCAAGACGACCGTGTAGGAGACCGAGAGGGCGTCCAGGTTTTCCCTGACCGCTTTAAAATGCGCGAGGCAGCCTTCGCACAAATAGTCACTATGCCCGAAGTCCAGGCGGGAGGCAATCCGCCCGCACTCTTCATTTTTGCAGTCCAATATCCTGAAGACATTGCGGCCATAGCGGGCATTACAGTCCGGACAGAGCTTATCTAATTTACTTTTTAGTTGAGAAAGTAAGAGGGTTTTTAATTTCTTGCGGTCATCACCGCAGCCCAGGCTGTTAAGTTTTATCGTATAGCCGGTAATTTTGAGCGCTTGCAGGATGCCGTCGGCTAAGGCGATTGTTTCGCTGTCTAATAAAGGGCTTTCTGAGCCTATGGCCTCCGCCCCGATGTGGTGAAATTGCCTGAGCCGGCCCTTTTGAGGGCGTTCCGCACGAAACATAGGGCCCGTGTAGTATAATTTGATAAAACCGCTGGTTTTATCAAGGCTGTTTTCAAGGTAAGCCCGCGCCACGCTCGCGGTGGCCTCGGGCCTGAGGCAATAGGATTCGTCCTGGCGCTCTACCACGAACATCTGCTTCTGGACGATTTCCGTCTCCTGGCCAAGAGAGCGGTTAAACAGGCTGACGTCTTCCAGGATGGGCGTTTCTATGGGTTCATACCCGTAGAGTTCAAACAGCGCTCCCGCCTTCGCGTAGATATCCTGAAAACTCCGTGCTTCCCGCGGCAGGATATCATTCATCCCCGCGGGAGACTTAAACATAGGTCAACCTTACCGTCGGTATTAACATATTTTTGGCTAAAGTTAAATGAATCGGCGGGCTTATTTAATTTTCTGCTTCATTTCCAGGCCGGGTTTAAATACCACTACCCTGCGCGTAGGCACAGGTACGGTTTGGCCGGTGCGCGGGTTTCTTCCGATGCGCGGTTTGCGGGTCTTGATTTTGAATACACCAAAGTTGCGCAGCTCTATCTTTTCGTCGCGCAGCAAACTCTCTATAACGCAGTCAAAAATCCCCTGCAGGACCTTCTTAACGATAATCTGTTTTATTCCCGTGGCATCCGCGACTTTAAGCGCGATGTCTTTCTTAGTCATTTTATGCCTCCTGTGTTAGAAATCAAGATAAAATATGCTATTTTGACGTAACTAATTTAACACAAAATAGTTACAGCGTCAAGGAAAATCTTTCTTCTCCGAGAAGGGTTTCAATGTCGTGGATCAGATTCTGGTTTGGCTGGACGTGAAGGTCATTTGAGACCAATATCTGCAGGCGGGCGCGGTTGGGGGAATCCATATGCAGGTAGACCGGCGTAGGGCCGGTGTGTTCGCTTAGGGCTTGCTTTAGGCTGGAAAGGAGATTTTCTTTTAATCCGGCGATATTGATGTCAATCTTAGAGACCTGTTTATACGCCTCTTCAAGAGGAATGATGGAATTGATAACGATTTTGGGCGCTTCTTCTTTAAGGTTAAGCCGCCCCTGGACCAGGACAACGCTGTTAGGCTGGATGTGGCGCGAGCTTTGCTTGAAGGCCTCAGGAAAAACCAGGAGCTCAACCGCGCCGCTTAAATCCTCAAGCTTCAGGATAGCCATCTTTTCTCCGGATTTACGGGTGACGGTGTGCTTTATTTTGACAATCAGGCCGGCCAGCTTAATCATATCCCCGTCTTTATTGGTACCCAGGTGAGCGATGGAACAGGAGGTAAACCTTTTTAGCTGGCTGGCAAAGCGGGCCAGGGGATGCCCGGTAATATAAAAACCCAGCATCTCTTTTTCAAAGGCCAGCAGCTGCGGTTCGGGCCATTCTCTTACCTGCTGGGAGGCGCCGTTAATAATCTTTTTAAAGCCGTTATCCGGGCCGAGGTCAAAAAAGGAAAGCTGGCCCGTGAGTTTTTCTTTCTGCGCCCTTGAAGACGCTTCAAGGGCGTGTTCAAGGTTTACCATAAGCTGAGCGCGGTATTGCCCGAGGCAGTCCATCGCGCCCGCCTTAATCAGGGACTCAATCACCTTGCGGTTGACCAGGCGTAAATCCAGGTGCTCGCAGAAGTCTTCCAGGGATTTGAAATTCCTTCTCTGGTCCCTCACCTTAAGGATTGACTCAATCGCCCCCCGGCCCACATTCTTTACCGCGATTAAACCGAAGCGGATTTTATTGCCGTCAACCACCGTAAAGATGTCGCGTGATTCGTTTATGTCCGCCGGCAGGACTTCTATTCCCATGCGCTGGCACTCGGCGACATATTCCACGATTTTATCGGTGTTGTCTTTTTCGGAGGTGAGCAGGGCCGCCATGAATTCTACCGGATAATTCGCCTTAAGGTAGGCGGTGCGGTAAGAAATCATCGCGTAGGCGGCTGAATGTGATTTATTAAAGCCATAACCGGAAAAGAATTCTATCTGGTCAAAGATTTTATCGGCGGCCTGCTCGCGGATGGCATTTTTTTTGCAGCCCTCGACAAAGCTTTTGCGCTGTCGCTCGATTACCTCGGGTATTTTTTTGGCCATTGCCTTGCGTAAAATGTCCGCCTGGGCAAGGCTGAATCCGGCGAGGCTTGAGGCAATCTGCATTACCTGCTCCTGATAAACCATAATGCCGTAAGTGGCTTTAAGTATCGGCTCCATCTTCTTTGATTCGTAGTGTATGGCCGTGTTATTTGCCCTGCGCTGTATAAAATCCTCAAGCATGCCTGAACCCATCGGCCCCGGCCTGTAGAGGGCCAGGATAGCGATTAAATCCTCAAACCTGTCCGGCTTAATTTTTCTTAAGAGGTCGCGCATCCCGTTAGATTCCAGCTGAAATACCCCCATAGTCTGGGCAGAGCTTAAGAGTTGGAAGGCCTTTGGATCATCAAGGGTAATGGCCTCAATGTCCATCTTCATGGCGTGGCGAAGCGCGATTATTTCGCCCGCCCGCTCAATGACCGTCAGGGTGCGCAGGCCCAGAAAATCAATCTTGAGCAGGCCGATTTTCTCGAGCGCCTCCATTGAATACCCTGTGGTTATCTGGTCTTCCGAGGATTTAAAAAGCGGAAGATACTGCTCCAGTGGTTGGTCTGAGATAACCACTCCGGCGGCATGGGTTGAGGCGTGGCGGGTCAGCCCTTCCAGGGATTTCGCGGTATCTATAAGCTGGGCCACGGCCGGGTCGCTATCATAGAGGTTCTTTAGCTCCGGCTCCTGGGCAAGCGCGTCCTCCAGGGTAATGTTTAATTCCGCGGGGACCAGTTTGGCGATTTTATCCACATCCGCGTAAGCAATCCCCATGACCCTTCCCACATCACGGATGACCGCGCGGGCCAGCATTGTCCCGAAGGTAATGATTTGCGCTACGTTCTGACGGCCGTATTTCTGGGTTACGTAGTCAATGACCTCCTGCCTTCTTTCGTAGCAGAAATCTATGTCAATATCGGGAAGGCCGACGCGATCCGGGTTAAGGAAGCGCTCAAAAAGCAGGCCGTATTTTAAGGGATTTATGTCGGTAATTGCCAGGAGATAGCTTACCAGGCTTCCCGCGGCCGATCCCCTGCCCGGCCCGACGGGAATGCCCTTGCTTTTGGCAAAATGGATAAAATCCCACACGATTAAGAAATAGCTGGTAAAACCGATTTTCTTGATGATGCTCAGCTCATGCTCCAGTCGTTCCTCTATTTCCGGCCCTACGCCCTGCGGAAATCTCCTTTTCAGGCCTTCCCGGCAGAGCTTGCGCAGGAATTCGTCCCGGCTTAGGCCTTCTTCCTGGGGCTGGTAATGCGGCAGGTGGAGTTTCTTAAAATCAAGCTCCAGGTTGCACCTTTCGGCAATCTCCACGGTATTAGCGATTGCCTGGGGAAGGTCTTTAAACAATGCCTTCATTTCCTCCTGGGTTTTAAAATAGAATTCGTCCGTCTGGAAGCGCATATGCTGGGGGTCTGAAAGGGTGCTTTGGGTTTGAATGCACAGGAGCGCCTCGTGGGCAGGGGCGGTTTCGCGGCTTAAGTAATGCACGTCGTTGGTAGCCACGATGGGCAGGGATAATTCTTTGGCTATCTTTAAAAGGCCCTGGTTTGCCGTTGCCTGCTCGGGGATTCTGTTTTCCTGCAGCTCCAGGTAAAAATTTCCTTTTCCTAAAATCTGCGAGAAGTCATCGGCGCATTTGAGCGCGAGGTTGTATTGATTGTTTTGTAAAAGGCAGGGCACTTCACCTTTCAGGCAGGCGCTCAGGCCGATGAGGCCTTTAGAGTATTTGGCGAGAGATTCTTTATCAATTCTTGGCCGGTAGTAGAACCCCTCAAGGTAGGCAAGGGACACCAGGCGCATCAGGTTATGGTAGCCCTCTTCGTCCTTACATAAAAGGATAAAATGGTATGACGCCTCCTGTATGGAGGAAGCGGTTTTATCAAAACGGCTCTTGGGGGCGATATACGCCTCACAGCCGATGATGGGCTTAATTCCGGCGCTTTGCGCCTCCTGATAAAACTCAATCGCTCCGAAAAGGTTGCCGTGGTCGGTAATCGCGAGCGACGGCATTTGAAGCCGGCTGGCCAGGGAAGTTAATTTTTTTAATGTGCAGGCACCGTCGAGAAGGCTGTATTGCGTATGGACGTGCAGGTGGATAAAATCGGAACGCGGCATTTATCAGTTAGCTTCTGGACTAAATTATTCCCACTCAATCGTCGCGGGAGGCTTGGATGAGATATCGTAGACTACGCGGTTGACGCCTTTTACTTCATTAATGATGCGGTTTGAAATGGTTTCTAAAATTTCGTATGGCAGGCGCGCCCAGTCCGCGGTCATCCCGTCAGCCGAGGTAACGCAGCGTATGGCGACGGTGTTTTCATAGGTGCGCTTGTCCCCCATCACTCCGACGCTTTTCACGGGCAGGAGCACGGCAAAAGACTGCCAGAGTTGTTCATAGAGCCCGGATTTTTTGATTTCCTCAAATACGCGTTTATCCGCCTCGCGCAGGATGTCGAGCCGCTCTTCGGTAACTTCCCCGATTATCCTGATGGCCAGGCCGGGCCCGGGAAATGGCTGGCGAAAAAGTATAGCCTCGGGAAGTTCTAATTCTTTGCCGATGGACCTGACTTCGTCCTTAAACAGCTCACGCAGGGGCTCAATAAGCTTTAACTTCATATGCAGAGGCAATCCTCCCACATTGTGGTGCGTCTTGATTTTAGCCGAAGGCCCGCCGGATGAAGAAACCGATTCAATGACATCGGGATATAGCGTGCCCTGCGCCAGAAATTCCACGCCTTTAAATTTCTTGGCCTCTTCCTCAAATATCTTCACAAACTCATCGCCGATGATTTTGCGTTTTTCTTCGGGGTCGGTTATGCCGCGCAGGCGGTTTAAGAACCTGTCTTGAGCCTCAACATAGTCCAGGTTAAGGTGCATCATATCCTTGAATACCTTTCTTACCTGGATGCCTTCGTCTTTACGCAAAAGGCCGTTGTCAATAAATATGCATTTTAGATTTTTATCAATCGCCCTATGGATAAGCAGGGCGGCTACCGAAGAATCCACGCCTCCGCTTAGGCCGCAGACTACCCGGCCCTTGCCCGCGCCCTTACGGATGTTTTCAACCGATTCCCTGGCAAAGGATTTTATATTCCATCTGCCGGAACAGCCGCAGACCCTGAATAAGAAGTTGGCTAATATTTCGTTTCCTTTGGCCGTATGCGCCACTTCGGGATGAAACTGCACCCCGTATATTTTCCTGCGCGTGTCTTTAAATGCCGCGTTGGGTGTATTTAAGGTATGGGCTATGCCTTTAAATCCCGGGGGGATCTTCGCGATATGGTCTCCGTGGCTCATCCAGCAGGTCAGGTTTCCCGGCATCCGGTTAAAAAGGTCTGAGGTATCGTCAATGAATAATTCCGTTTTTCCGAATTCCCTGTCTTGCGTGAATTTTACCTTGCCGCCAAGCAGTTGCGCGATTGCCTGCATGCCGTAACAGATGCCTAAAACGGGAATGCCTAACTTAAGGATTCCCGCGTCAGGCAGAGGGCTCTTTTTTTCGTAGACCGACGCCGGCCCTCCCGACAAAATCAAGCCTTTGGGGGCGATTTCTGAAATTTCTGCTGCAGAAATGGTGTAGGGGACAATGCGGCTGTAGACGCGGTTTTCTCTTACCCTGCGGGCAATCAGCTGTGTATACTGAGAGCCGAAGTCTAAAATTAAGACCACCTCTCTTTTTCCGGCGGCCTTAGGCGCGGGCTTGAATTTGATTGCCGCGATCCTGGATTTTTTGCCTGATTTTATTTTTATTTCGCGAGCTTTTTTTGCTATCTTCTTCGTTATCTTCTTTGCCATTAGTTTTGCCTTACTTTCCCATCCCTACGCCTTGCACGACTTGGAAAATCTTCCCTTCGGTCTGGATACTCGGGGCGATAATCACCTCCACGTCGTGCATTTCCCGGATATTCATCACTCCCAGGGAGCCCTTACCACCTGCATGGGCTCTCTGGGAGTGATGAATATCCGGG
>SCPY01000054.1 GCA_004299495.1 bacterium
AGTATTTTCCCAGGCCCGGATGGGTGGAGCATAACCCCGAACAGATTTGGCAGAGCGTCCACCGCTCAATCCGGGAGGCGCTTAAGGGAATTCCGGCAAAGAGTATCGCTGCCATAGGCATCACTAATCAGCGCGAGACCGCGGTTATCTGGGATAGGGATACCGGCAGGCCGATTCATAACGCCATTGTCTGGCAGTGCCGAAGGACGGCAAAGCGCTGCGAGGAATTAAAAAATAGAAAAGGCGCTGTGGAATTCTTCAGAAAGCGCACGGGCTTACCCATTGATGCCTATTTTTCCGCTACCAAAATAGAGTGGCTTTTAAAAAACATCCCCGGGGCGCTCCCCAGGGCAAAAAAAGGTAAATTAATTTTTGGCACTACCGATACCTGGGTTCTCTGGAATCTGACCGGAGGCAAGGTTCATGCCACTGATTACACCAATGCCTCGCGCACCATGCTCTTTAATCTTCAGGCCCTCAAATGGGACAAAGAGATTCTAAAAGAATTCGGCATTCCGCGCTGCATGCTTCCGGAAGTAAAAACTTCTTCCGGGATTTTCGGCAAGACCGCCAAAGGCGCTTCAGCCTTGCCTTCGGGAATACCTATCGCGGGAATTGCCGGCGACCAGCAGGCGGCGCTCTTTGGCCAGGCGGGTTTTGAACCCGGGGAAATGAAAAACACCTATGGCACCGGTTGCTTTGTATTATTAAATACCGGCAGAAAACGCATTATCTCAAAATATGGCTTGATTACTACGTTGGGCTGTGGAGCGCGGGGTGAGCCGGTATATGTGCTTGAGGGGGCCATATTTATTACCGGGGCCGCTATCCAGTGGCTGCGCGATGGCCTGAAAATTATATCTTCAGCATCCGAATCCGAAAGAATGGCAAAATCAGTTACTGATAACGCGGGAGTTTATTTTGTGCCGGCTTTTGTGGGCTTAGGCGCGCCTTACTGGGACGCGCATGCCCGCGGAAGCATTTTTGGTATTACCCGGGGCACGCAGAGGGGCCATATTGTCAGAGCGGGTTTAGAGGCAATGTGCTATCAAACTAAGGATGTGATTGAGGCAATGCAAAAGGATTCAGGATTAAAGGCCAAGAGCTTAAAAGTTGACGGAGGGGCCGCGGCAAATAATTTTCTTCTCCAGTTCCAGGCGGATATCCTAAGAATTAAGGTAATCCGGCCTAAGGTAATTGAAAGTACATCGCTGGGGGCGGCGTATCTGGCGGGACTGGCCGTAGGTTATTGGAAGGACACAAGCGAAATAAAGAGATGTTGGAAGATGGATAAGATATTTATTCCCAAAATGCCTCAATCGGATTCTTCCGGACTCTATAAAGGCTGGGTTGAGGCGGTGAGGAGAACCCTTTCTCGCTATCCCTCATAAATCATATGAACTCACGCGATGTGGTGATAATCGGCGGAGGTATAACCGGCGCTTCAATTGCCAGGGTGCTTTCCCGCTATAAGTTGAGCGTTGCCTTGCTTGAAAAGGAAGAGGAGCTGAGCTTCGGCGTCTCCAAATCTAACAGCGGGATAATCCATCCCGGCACGCAACATTCCGCGAATTCGCTTAAAGGCAGGTTGTGTGTTCAGGGGAATATTTTAACACGCAGGATATCCAATGAGTTAGGGGTAGATTTTAAGGAGACGGGGGAGCTGATTGTCGCCTTTAATCAAGACGAGGCAGGCCGTCTTCCGGAATTAAAAGAAGAAGCGGAAAGATTAGGCGTTCCTGGCTTAAGAATTGTTGATAAAAATTGGCTCCAGGAAAATGAACCTAACCTTTCCGGCGAGGCGCTGGCCGCGCTTTACTCGCCCACTGCCGGGATTATCAGCCCTTACCGGATGGTTTACGCGCTTGGCGAAAATGCCGCGAGAAACGGGATAGAGATTTTTACGGGATGCAAGGTTCAAAATATCACCGGAAATACTTCTTATTTTGAAATTATTACTCCAAAGGCTGTTTTTAAGGCAAAATTTGTGATAAACGCCGCCGGCCTTTACGCGGATGAGATTTCCCGGATGGCGGGCATTAATAGCTTTAAGATTAAGCCGCGCAAAGGCCAAGAGTTTATCCTGGATAAGAAAAGGGAGAATCTGGCCAATCATCTGCTTTTTCCA
>SCPY01000007.1 GCA_004299495.1 bacterium
CCCGGCGCAGCCCTTAATTCTTGAATATTCGGCAAAATTCAAATCCCTTGCCTCAAAACCCAGCCTCCTGATTTTTAGCCTTCCGGCCAAAGAGGCAATGTCGCGGAATAAACTCTTATATTGGAAAACATCCGCGCCCTTGATATTTTTCCTGGCGTGGGAGGCATAGCGGAAATCGGTGATAAAATAAGCCTTATTGCCTGACGCCAGGAGATAGGAATCGCGGGTAGGCTGATGGCACAGATACGACACATTGGCTTCTTTAGAAACCAATAATCCGTCAAGAGAGCCGGTTTTTAGTTTTTCTAAGAGGGAATTCAGGCGGGAAGCCATTTATTTCTTCGCGGGAATAGATAATTAACACATTAACCGTTCTGCTCTGCCTCATCAATAAGCATTATGGGTATGCCGTCGCGCACCGGATATTTGCGCTTGCATTTGGTACAGGCAATCTTCTCGCCGCTGGCGGATGTTTCCAAAACCACATCCGCTTTACAGGCCGGGCAGGCCAGGATATCCAGCAATTCCTTATCTATCATTTTGTCCCTCCGGTTTTCTGGACATAGCGCATCCGTAATTCATAAAGCATACCTTCAAGTAAATCGTTTTCCTCTTTTGTGAGATTGCTTTTGGTCTTCTCCCGCAAAGTCCCTAAGATATCAATCAGGAATTTTGCCTGGGGAAGGCTCTCTTCCTTTTTGTTATTCTGCGGATTAGCCACGTCGCCCAAAGCAACTGTGGCCTGCATGCCTAAGGTGGTAATAAAGAAAGAAAAGCTTGCTTCAGGGACAGCGGCCGCTTCTTGCGCCTGGCCACCCGCGTCCCTATCTTTATCAACCCGCGCCTTATAACTTTCGTCAACCTTCTTCTTGTCTTGCTCAGTCATATCTAACTCACCGTAATACCGGCGTATCCCACGACGCTGGAATAGTCTCCTGTCGTGTCGCCGCTGTTTTGATAGGCAACCATCTCAGCCGACCTCGCGCCAAGGCTCTTAGCGTAAGACAGCATCGCTATTGCCGGGCCATAACCGCACATACTAATATCATGCGCGCGTACGCGCGACCACAATCGCGACTCATCCAAAGCAAGCATTGCCTCTATGGCCAGGCTGTCTTTTTTCTTTGCCGAGGCGGCTTCTTCGTAGTGGGTCATATCAGAGCTGGCAATAAGCAAGGTATCTTTTTCAAGGCGCGCCTCTTTAACAACTGAGGCAATCTCAAGGCCTAACTTACGATAATTCTCAAGATCGGTTCCGGCAACCACTATTGGGACAAAGGTAAAGTCCCGCCTGAAGTATTGTAAAAGCGCAAGCTCAACCTCTATAGAGTGTTCAGATTGATGCGCAAGGCTGTCAGCCCTAAGCAGGCTTGAGCCGAATAATAGCTTTTTGGCTAAGGCACTGTTAACAGTAATCCGGCCAAAGGGCAGCTGCCATACGCCTTCATCCATAATGCTAAAGGGCTCGCCCATCCCGGTATGATTAGGCCCTATAATAATCAGGTTATCCTTAAGCTTAATCCCGGAAATTACCGCGTAGGCGACTGCACCTGAATACATATAACCGGCATGCGGAAGCACGCAGCCGATAGCCTCTTTTTGAGGCTTAAGGGATTTATTTTTTTCAGAGAACGACTCAATCTGCTTTCGTAAATCTTCCGGCGACAGGGGATAAAACTGCCCCGCTACCGCCGGCTGCCTAATGCGCGCCATAGAGTTTTTCTAAGTAACCCTTCGCGGCAGCGATATCCTCGGAACTCGCCGGATAATGCGCCTCCATAGTCTTAATAGTATCGCTCTTAAGAAACGGCTTTAGAAGCGTAAAGTCAAAATTACCCCTTAAAGGCGCCAGGTGGTCGCGCGCTCCCTGTATGTCGTGCAGATGCACCCCTGACAGATATTGAGCGTAGTTGTCTAAGTAGTAACGGTGCTTTAAGACGCCCAAATTCTCCCAGAGCTGGGCATGCCCGGTATCATGCCAATAGGAAATACGAGAGCCCTTCAGGCGCTCAAGAATTTTTCCTACCTCATCAAAAGAGGGTATCTCCCGGTAATAAAATCTGTTCTCTATGCCTAAGGTAACAGGCATATCCTTTACATAACGGCTGAGCTCATCCAGGCTTTTCAGGGCCGCCTGAAAATATGGCCCTTCTTTGGATTTGCGCTCCTTACGCATCCTGGCGCTCAATCGGCGCGCGTAAGGCGAATGCATCTGTCCGTCATCGTAACAGGCAATCAGCTGGCGGGTGAGGTCTTCTATCTCCACCCTTCCCGAATGCAGGACTACCGCTTGAGCATTAAGCTTAAGGGCGGTGTCAATGGTAATCTTGGTGTATTTTACCGCCAAGCTCCTTTTCTGCTCATCGCAGGATGCCAGGGAATAACAATCAGGGAGGGCCTCGCGCCTTTCCAGGCCATCGGGTATGGGGCAGAAGTTATGCAGGGAGTTTACTTTGATTTTCCCCTGAGCGGATAAAGCGGAGATATCTTCAACAATACCCGCGGTCAAATCAAAACTTAGCTCAACTTC
>SCPY01000055.1 GCA_004299495.1 bacterium
GGAATTACAGCTTTTATCATTGCCGTTATTTACGCGGCAAGCGATGAATTTCACCAAAGTTTTATTCCGGGCAGGAACGCGGATGCCCTGGACTGGATGGCTGATTCTTTTGGCGCGGCCCTGGGCTCGTTAACCATATTGGGCAGGGATAAGTTACGAAGAAGCTGATGGCAGAAATAATTCCTTTTCGCGGCCTGCGTTACAATCAGGAAAGAATTAAGCGGCTGAGCACGGTAGTGACCCCGCCTTATGATGTTATCTCTTTGGAAAGGCAAACGCAACTCTATAAATCCGACAGCCATAATTTTATACGCGTTATCCTGGGAAAAGAAAATAAGCGCGATAATCAAGCCCATAACCGGTATACCCGGGCAAGGGATTTTCTTCAATCCTGGATTAAGCGGGGGTTTATGGTTAAGGATGGCAAGCCTGCCCTGTATATCTATGAGCAGGTGTATGATTTTAAGGGAAAGAAATTAAGCCGGCTCGGATTTATCGGCCTGCTCAAACTTGAGCGCCCGGGAAAAGGAACGGTGTTTCCCCATGAAAAGACCTTTTGCAAGCCGAAAGAAGACAGGTTGAATTTGCTAAAAACGGTAAAGGCGAATTTATGCCCCATATTCAGCGTATATATAGACAATAATTTTCAGATAGACAGGCTGCTTCATAAGTATTCAAGAGGCAGGCCCCTGCAAAGCCTAAGGTTTGAAGGCGTGGAAAACCGCCTCTGGCGGATAGATGATAAAAGTTTTATACAGCGCCTGGCCGGTTTAATGTCGGATAAAAATATCTTTATTGCTGACGGGCACCATCGCTATGAAGCGGCACGGCTATACCGCAAACTCATAGGAAAAACCCAAAACCGCAAAGCGGATAAGGTGATGATGTATTTTTGCAACCTGAAATCTGAGGGGCTAAAGATTCTGCCTACCCACAGGGTGGTAAGGCATATCCCCGAAGGCACGCTGCAAAAACTTATCCCGCTTTTAGGCCGGTATTTTATGGTCCGGGGCTGTTCTTCAAGAAAAGAACTGTTTGGCCGGCTTGAAGCGGCAAGGGGCAGCGCCTGCGCCTTTGGGCTATACCTGGGGAACAGAAGGTTTTATTTGCTTACGCTTATTAAGCAAAAGGTTAAATGCGCGCCCGGGCCCGGGATGAAATGCTACAGCCGTTTAGACGTGGTTCTGCTGCATGATTTAATCTTTGATAAACTTCTGGGGATTAAGGAAGAAAAACCCGCGGGCATAAAGCTTCTCTATACGCGCGACGAATCGGAGGCCATCGCTTTAGTGAAGGCGGGTAAGTACCAGGCGGCATTTTTTATGAATCCGCCTGAGCCTTCTCAGGTGAGCGCTATCGCCAGCCGCCTTAAGACAATGCCGCATAAGTCCACATACTTTTATCCCAAGCCGATTTCGGGGCTGGTGATAAATCAGTTTGAGGAGCGGTAAGATGCCGTTATTCAAGCCAAAATACACCGTTGTCAAGGTAAAGAAAAAAGAGATTCCCGAAGGGCTCTGGACCAAGTGCGAGGAGTGCGCGAATCCCATCTACAATAAAACCCTGGAAGAAAATGCCAGGGTCTGCCCCAAGTGCGGATATCATTTCACGCTTACCGCTTCGGAGAGGATTAACCTGCTCATAGACGCGCAGAGTTTTAAGGAGCTTGACGCGGAATTGAGTTCTTGCGACCCGCTGGGATTCAAAGGCCCGAAGACCTACTCGGAAAAGCTTGCCGCCGACCAGAAATCCACAGGATTGAAGGAAGCGGTAATCAGCGGTATGGGAGAGCTTGAGAAGAAAAAGGTTGCTATCGCGGTTACCGATTCCAGGTTTATTATGGGCTCAATGGGTTCGGTTGTAGGAGAAAGGATTTCCCGGGCGATTGAAAAGGCAACCGCTTTAAGGCTGCCTGTGATTATTGTTTCCGGTTCCGGCGGGGGGGCGAGAATGTATGAGGGGATGTTTTCTCTTATGCAGATGGCAAAAACCTCAAGCGCCCTGTCTTTACATAACAAAGCGGGCTTGCTCTATATTTCCATTTTGACTAATCCCACAATGGCCGGGATAATGGCTTCATTTGCCGGCCTTGGCGACTTAATAATCGCGGAGCCTAAGGCCTTAATCGGTTTTACCGGCCCGCGGGTGATTGAGCAGACTATCAGGCAGAGGCTTCCCGCGGATTTCCAGAAGTCGGAATTTCTCTTAGAGCACGGGCTTATTGATATGATCGTCCCGCGCAAGAACCTGAAGAAAACCTTAAGCGATGCAATTGAGTATTTGACATAATCTTTATAATGGGTATAATAAAAGTTTAAACCTGTAAGCGGGGAGCGAGGAAAAATGGCGCAAGTAAGCTTAAAAAACGTTTCTAAAACCTATCCCGGAGGGAGTGCCGCGGTAGACAGGGTAAGCCTGGGGATAGAAAATAAGGAATTTATGGTCCTGGTCGGGCCTTCCGGATGCGGAAAGTCCACGACCTTAAGAATGATTGCGGGATTAGAAGAGGCAAGCGAAGGCGAAATTTATATTGGAAATAAGATTGTCAACGATGTCCCGGCAAAAGACAGGGATATCGCGATGGTCTTTCAGAACTACGCCTTATATCCGCATATGACTGTTTTTGAAAATATGGCCTTTGGGCTGAAATTGAGGCACTATCCCAAGGCGGAAATAAACAAGCGCGTCATTGACGCCGCCGGCATACTGGGAATAAAGCATTTATTGAACCGCAGGCCAAAGGAACTCTCCGGAGGCGAGCGCCAGAGGGTCGCGGTAGGCAGGGCGATAGTGAGAAAGCCGATGGTGTTCCTGTTTGACGAGCCCTTGAGCAACCTTGACGCTAAGCTGCGCGTGCAGATGCGCACCGAGATACATAAACTTCACCTGCGCCTGGCCACCACGATGATATACGTAACCCACGACCAGACCGAGGCTATGACTATGGGCGACCGTATCGCGGTAATGAAGGACGGCGTGCTCCAGCAGGTTGCCGACCCCATTACTATCTATGATTTTCCGGTAAATAAGTTTGTCGCCGGTTTTATCGGTTCGCCTCCGATGAATTTTATGCGGGGCAGGATTATCAAGAAAGAAGGCCGCTTTTATTTTGAAGAAGGAAAAATCACGGTTAAGCTGGTAGAGGAAACCTACGGCAAGATGTCCGCCTATGCCGGAAAAGATATAATTATGGGCATCCGCTCCGAGGACATCTATGATAAATTGTTTGTTTCAACCGCTCCTCCGGAAAATATCGTCAAGGTAACCTGTGAAGTCATTGAGCCGATGGGTTCGGAGGTATATCTCTACCTTAATACCGGCAGGCACAGTTTTATCGCCAGGGTGGGCGCGCACGACCGTCCTCCCATCAATCAAGATATGGACCTTGTCTTTGATATGAGCAAAGTGCATTTTTTTGACAAGGACACTGAGGCTACCATTATCTGATTTCTCCTGAAAGCGCCTTCCCAAAAGGAAGCCATTCCTATATGGTTCTAGCGCACAATTCTCTCCTTCCTATAGCCCATCTGTCTTTTCTTGCCGCGATCGCCTGGCTGTTATTCCACACCGAACACAAAAGAAATAAGAATGAAAACAGCCTGAGGTCTGAAGTAGAAGACCTGCAGGGCAGAATAAATATCGCCTACCAGCAGCTTGAACTTGAAGAGTCGCGTAATAAGGCCTCAAGCGCTAAACTTAAGAAGTATGAGGCCCTCGCCGCTTTTACCGAAACGCTTAATCAAAACCTGTCGCTGGAAGATACCGTTAAAACATTACTGGAGCAGTCTTTCGCCCTGCTTGGGGCCGAGAGAAGCCTTTGCATGGTTTACCTGGCGATTGATTCCGCGCAGGGCCTGTCCCTGATGGGGGCAAAAGGAAGTTCGCCCGAGGCCGGGATAATAAAAGACAAGCAGGGCGATGTTTTTGACGAGTGGGTGATGAGGCATGCTCAGCCGCTTTTGGTTGAGGACACCTTAAAAGATTTCCGTTTTGACGCTCAAAGGCTGAGGGCGGCCGTTAAGCGCAGGATAGGTTCGGTAATTTCCTCCTGCCTTATAAGCCAGAATCACCCTATCGGAGTTTTGCGCCTGGAGGACCCCTCGCCCGGCATATTCAGCCTGGAGGACCTTCGGCTGCTGAGCACTATCTGCGATATCGCCGGCGTAGCCGTTGACAACGCGCGCTATTACCAGCGCACCAGGGAGCTGGCGATAAGAGATTCGCTTACCGCGGCATTTACCCGAGCCTTCACTTTAGAGCGTTTAAATGAGGAGATACAGCGCGCCTTGCTCACCAATGACACAGTGTCCATATTGATGCTGGACATAGATTTCTTTAAGCGCTATAACGATACTTACGGCCATATCGCGGGGGACGCGGTTTTAAGAAGTTTGGGCCAATGGCTAAACGCCTACTTTCTTAACCGCGGCGCGGTTATCGGGCGTTACGGGGGGGAGGAATTTTTGCTTATTCTTCCTTCATCTTCTAAAGAGGAGGCGTTCTCTCTGGCGGAGAATTTCCGCGCCTCGATACAGGAGAGAACGGTTCTTTTAAGAAGAAATCCCACCCGGATTACCCTCTCTGTCGGTATCGCCGCCTGTCCGCAGGACGCCCAGGAATTAGACGCTCTGATCAATAACGCGGACAGCGCCTTGTATAAGGCAAAAAGGACAGGCAGGAACAGGGTATGTTTATTTTAGGGCTGCTTTTAGAAGGTGTTTTGTTTTTATTCCTTGCCTATCGCTTCAGGAAATCCTCCGGGGCCTCCGGCGGAATATCCCTTGCCGCTTCATCCAAGCGGGAGCTTTTAGGGCTTCTGGAGGAGCGGCTGGAGTATGTCCAGGAGCTTAACGTAAAGCACGCCCGCTTAAGCGATACGGAATTGACGCTGTATGAAGTTACCAAATCGCTTTCCAAGTTTATAGAGACCCAGGATGTCCTGAATGCCTTTAGGGAAACGATGTATAATTTATTGCACCCCGCAGATTGCGCCATAGTGGATGAGGAGCTTTGCGGGAATTATCGCGGCGGCTACAGCCTATTTAAAATCAATATAAGCGGCGAAAAGACGAAATACTTCGCTATAAAAGATTCTAAGCCGATTGAGAGGGTAAAAGTGGCAATCATGGTAAATCAGCTTGAGCTTTTCTTAAAGCGCTCGCGTTTATACGCCGAGATTCAGAGGCTTTCCATTACCGACGGCCTTACGGCGTGCTTTGTGCGCAGATATTTTCTGGAGCGGCTTAAGCAGGAAATCCAGAGGTCGGAACGCAACAACTTATCCTTAGCGCTTTTGCTCATTGATGTGGATAATTTCAAATCTTTTAACGACACCTACGGCCATATTACCGGGGATGCTGTTTTAAAGGAAGTGGTGAAAATTTTACAATCTTCACTGCGCCAGATAGATATGTGCTCCAGATACGGCGGAGAGGAGTTTTGCATAATGCTTCCCTCCACCAACAGGGATGGGGCGCTCCTGGCTGGCGAGCGTCTGCGCGCCAATGTGCAAGAGGCCCGGATTAAGGCCTTTAATGAAACGCTCAAGTGCACTATAAGCGTGGGACTCGCGGTTTTTCCCGACGACGGCAGGCAGATTAGCGGGCTGCTGGATAAGGCGGACAAGGCATTATACAGGGCCAAGGCCGGCGGCAGAAACCGCGTCTTAGCGGCTTAAATTCAAAATCCCCTCAATTTCCCCTTGCAAAAAACCTAATTTAGGTTAAAATATATTCCCATAATGGCAAAAGATTATTGCGTCGGCGTGGACCTGGGGGCAACGAATATTAAGATCGGCCTGCTACGGAACCGGAGAATAATTTCTAAAAAAGTTTTGCCTACCCAAAGCTTCACTTCTCAAAAAAACCTTATTGAAGGCATCTGCCGGAATATCCGTCAGGGCGTATCCGAAGCGGGGATGGCGATGGCAGATATCTCCGGAATCGGCATTGGGCTTCCCGGGCCTGTGGATTCCAAGAGAGGCATTGTGCATTTCTTCCCTAATATCCGAGGCTGGCGTAAGGTTGCCCTAAGAGAGATTATGCGTAAGAAAATGCGCCTGCCGGTTACCATTGATAACGACGCCAATGTCATGACTTTGGCTGAGGCGCGCATCGGCGCGGCAAGAGGAAAGCGCAATGTGGTGGGCCTTACCTTAGGCACGGGCGTTGGGGGAGGGATTGTCGTTGACGGCAATCTATACCGCGGATCAAGCCTGGCCGCCGGAGAGATAGGCCACATCCCGCTGAATGAGCGCGGCCCTAAGTGTAATTGCGGCGGCAAGGCCTGCCTGGAGCGTTATATAGGAAACAGGTATCTTTTAGAAAACGCGCGCAAGGCATTTGGCCCCGCGATTACCCTGGAGGCATTAAGCCGCCTGGCAAGCCGGGGTAATCGCAAGGCAATTGCTGTTTGGAAAGAAATGGCAGGGCATCTGGGGGTGGCCCTTTCCGGGGTAATAAATTTTTTTAATCCCGATACCGTGGTTATCGGCGGAGGGGTGGCTAACGCCGGAAGGATCATTATTGATCAGGTAAGAAGAGTGGTCAAAGAACGGGCTATGCCCACGCAGGCAAGAACAGTGAAAATTGTCAGGGCGCGCCTGGGCAGCGATGCCGGGATGATCGGCGCTGGGATTTTGCTTCAAGAGGAATTGTCAAAAAATGCAGGTTAATAAAAAGAGAGTATTCTTTGCCGCGGCCCTTTATTTTATTTTCCATGTTTTTGTCCCGGTGAATATTTTCGGCGATACTGGAAAATCCGAAGAGCCGCCGATTATCGTAAACGGCGATAAGATTGAATACGCCCAGGAGGCTAATGTAGTAACGATAGAGGGAAATGTGGAGGTGACTAAGGGCGATTCCGTCTTGACCTGCGATAAGGCGACGGTGAATACCCTGACCAATGACGCCCATGCCCAGGGTAATGTTATTTTAAAGGACAGGCAGGGTATAATTAAGGCTGATTCCTGCGATTATAATTTTAAGACCAAGGCCGGGCAGGCCTTTGACGCCAGGATTGCCTCTATGCCGTATTACGGCGCGGGAAAGATCATTAAGAAAATATCTGAGAATGAAATAGAAATAAAAAACGGATATTTCACTACCTGCGATAAGGAACATCCGCATTACCGCATCCAGAGCCGTCTCTGCAGCATATTTCCCGAAGATAAGGTTACCACAAAAGCAATGACTTTCCGGGTCGCCAATACCCCTATAGCTTATTTGCCTAAATACACCCAGAATTTGAAGGATGACCGGATGCACGTGCAGGTTACTCCCGGTAAAAGCAAGGATTGGGGCTTGTTTCTTTTGACCGCCTGGAGATACGACTTGCTGCCTGATTCTACGGGCAGGATCCATCTTGACTATCGGGAAAAAAGGGACCTTGCCTGGGGAATTGACAATTATTACGATACAAAAAAAGCCGGGCAGGGTTATTTCAAGACGTATTATATGAACGAAAGAAAATTAGGGAGAAGCCGCCTGTATAAATATCCGCAGATAGTGACTCCCGAAAAATCAACCAAGGAAAAAGAACGGTACCGCGTCCAGTGGCGCCATAAGTGGGACGTGGATAAAAATACCTATTGGCTTGCGGAATACCATAAGGTAAATGATACTGATTTTATCAAGGATTATTTCTATCGCGAATATGAAAAAAAGAGCGAGAGCGTTACCTCATCGTATATATTGTTCAGCCATATACTGCCCGACACTTCAACCTTAAACATACTGAATCAAAAACGCACCAACCGTATTTTCTCGGAGACCGAAAAGCTTCCCGAGATAAAATGGGATAAGCCCGCTACAAAGCTTTTTGATTTATGGGCCGGGGCCGGGATTGATCAAGGGGAGGTTCAGGACGGCGTAGGTGCCCTTACCTCTCTCTATTTTAACAACAGCCTGACATACCTGAATTTTAACACCAAAACGGCTTCCCCTTCGGAAGAAGATGACTCTAATCAGAAGATTGATAATTATACGAGGTTATCCTTACCCCTGAAACTCCTCTTTTTAGAGCTCAATCCTTATGCCGGGACAAGGGAGAGCTACTACAAAAGGATCGCCGGGAGGGAGGAGGGTATTTTCAGGGAGGTTTGGGACAGCGGAATTGACGTCACCAGCAGATTTTACCGTATTTTTGACGTTGACACTCATTTTCTGGGGATGGAATACCATATGCTGCGCCATATCATTAGCCCTTCGGTCAGATATGCCTATACCCATCCCCCTACGACAGCTTCCTCCAAGTTAATAGACTTAGATTCTATATCTGAATCCAATCAGATGGATTTTTCACTGGAGAATAAACTCCAGACCAAGCGTGAAAATGCGACGGTTGATTTCTTGCGTTTTATCGCCAGCAACAATTATTCTTTTAACATTGAGGGGCGCAAACGCAGGCTGGGAGATAACATCTCTTTTGACCTGGAGATGCTGCCGTATAATTGGATGAGGTTTGAGTCAGATGCCGTCTTCAATCGGAGAAAGAAAATATTTACCTCTGCCAATTTTGATTTGAAGGCAAGCGGCGAAAAAGTCTCCTGGGGGGGCGGATACCGCTATGAAAGAAAATCAAGCAGCCAGTTTACGGGTGAAATCCTCTTTAGCCTGCTTGAGGGATGGTCTTTTAAGATTTATGAACGAATGCAATTTAAGGGAAATAGCTTGTTAAAGGAACAGAATTACAGCATCTCCAGGGACCTGCACTGCTGGATTTTGGATATAAACTATAGCGTCTTAAGGGAAAGAGGAGAAACCATCTGGTTTGCCCTTCGCCTTAAGGCGTTTCCTGAAATGTCTATTGATTATGGCCAGGATTATCATGAGCCCAAGCCGGCCTCACAGGGGTATTCGGGCGGAAAGGCATCGGACTAAAAAGATGAATATCACAATTATCGGTACGGGATATGTTGGTTTGGTTACCGGGGCATGCCTGGCGGATTTAGGCAATAATGTTATTTGCGCTGATAATGACATCCGCAAAATAAGCCGGCTTAATAAACTCATTATGCCCATTTATGAACCGGGGCTTGATGATATTGTCAGGCGTAATGTGAAGGAAAAACGGCTTAGCTTCAGCGTTGATATTAAAGCGGCGGTAAAAAAATCAACGATTATTTTCATTGCCGTGGGTACGCCTTCCCTGGAAAACGGAGAAGCGGATTTGACCGGGGTGGAGAATGTGGCAAAGGTAATAGCCCGCAATATTAACGGTTATAAGTTGATAATAGAAAAATCCACCGTGCCGGTTGAAACCGGTTTTTGGGTAGAGCATACGGTAAAGGTTAATCTTGCCAAGGGTAAGCAGGGGAAGCTTAAGTTTGACGTTGCCTCAAACCCGGAATTCCTGCGCGAAGGCCAGGCCATCAATGATTTTATGAACCCGGACAGGATTGTCCTTGGTGTTGAGTCGCAAAGAGCCAGGGAATTACTGCTTGAACTCTATAAGCCGCTTAAGGCTAATATTATAGTCACGGATATTAAATCCGCGGAAATCATTAAGCATGCCTCAAATTCTTTTCTTGCCACAAAGATATCCTTTATCAACGCGATTGCCCAGATTTGCGAGAGGGTGGGAGCGGATGTGGTAAAGGTGGCCGATGGCATGGGCCTGGATAAGAGAATCGGCAGGAATTTCCTTGATGCCGGAATTGGTTACGGAGGCTCTTGTTTTCCCAAGGACCTGGATGCCTTTATCACCATCGCCAAGAAAAGCGGTTATGATTTTGAGCTTTTGAGGGCGGTCAGGGAGGTTAATGAACAGCAGAAAAGCGGTATTGTTAAAAAGATTAAGGACGCGCTGTGGATCCTTAAAGATAAAAGAATAGCCGTATTGGGGCTTTCTTTTAAGCCAAATACCGATGATTTACGCAATTCACCTTCTATGGATATCATCAGGCAATTGCAGTCAGAAGGCGCTCAAGTGAGGGCATTTGACCCGCACGCCATGAAAAAGGCAAAAGAAATACTGCCATCTTTGCGCTTGTGCGCGGATGCCTATGAGGCCGCTAAAGATGCCGATTGCCTGCTGATTGCCACCGAGTGGAATGAGTTTAAGGACCTTGATTTCGCGCGCCTGAAGAAGCTGATGCGCCAGCCTCTGCTTGCGGACGGAAGGAATATCTACGAGCCAAAGCTGATAAAGAAATCAGGTTTTCGTTATATCGGGGCAGGCAGGGTGAGCGTATCGTGATTCAGGGCGTAAAGATTAAAAAACTAAGGCTGTTTACGGATGAGCGCGGCCGGCTTATGGAGCTTTTGCGCTCTGACGACGATATTTTCCGGAAATTCGGACAGGTGTATTTTACCACCGCTTATCCGGGAGTGGCCAAGGCCTGGCACTTCCACAAAAAACAGGATGACCATTTTGCCTGCATTAAGGGCAGGATGCGCCTTGCCCTGTATGATTTAAGGCCAAAGTCTAAGACCCGCGGCGAAATCAACGAGTTTGAATTGGGGCTGGATAATCCCCTTTTGGTCAAGATTCCCCGTAATGTGTATCACGGATTTAAGTGCGTGAGCAATGATGAGGCGATAGTGATCAATGTTCCGACGCTGTCGTATAATTATAAGAAGCCCGATGAATATAGAATTGACGCCTACGATAATAATATTCCTTACGATTGGAGAAAATAATGCCTGAGATGTCGGATTTAAAAGGCGTGATTTTGTGCGGCGGCCTGGGAAAGCGCCTTGAGCCGTTGACGCGTATTACCAATAAGCACCTTTTGCCGGTGTATAACAAACCGATGGTGTATTATCCGCTTGAGACGCTTATCGGATCCGGGATAAAGGACATTATGATCGTAACCGGAGGAAACAATGCCGGAGATTTTCTGCGTCTTATCGGCAACGGCTCTGAATTCGGATTGCATCATATAAATTATACCTACCAAAGGGGCGAGGGGGGCATTGCCGAGGCCCTTCGCCTGACCGAGCATTTTGTGGACGGCTCCAGGGTGGTGGTTATCTTAGGCGATAATATTATCGGAGGCTCGATAAAAAAATACGTGGAAAGGTTCCGCGGGCAGGATAACGGCGCGAGAGTTTTAGTGAAAAAGGTATCCGACCCCGAGAGATTCGGGGTGGCGGAGATTAAGGACGGACGGATTTTATCCATAGAAGAGAAGCCGCGCAAGCCAAAATCAAATTTTGTGATTACGGGAATCTATATGTATGACGCTAAAGTCTTTGAGATAATTAAAACCTTAAAGCCCTCTTCAAGGGGGGAACTGGAGATTACCGACGTGAATAACGCCTATTTAAGAGATGGCAGGCTTTCTTATGATATACTGGAGGGTTGGTGGACGGATTGCGGGCTTCCTGAAACGATCTATCGGGCGTCAACCTTGGCGCGCAAAAAGGGGCTGCGATAAAAATGAGGCTGTTAGTAACCGGAGGCTGCGGTTTTATCGGCTCAAATTTTATCAGGTATATCCTGAATAATTATCCTTCTTACCGGATATTAAACCTGGACAAGCTCACTTATGCCGGCAATCGGGAGAACCTGAAGGATTTTGAGGGGAATAAGAACTATTCTTTTATCAAGGGCGATATCTGCGACAGTAAATTGGCCGCTAAGGCAATCAAAGGATGCGATTGCCTGCTTAATTTTGCCGCTGAGACCCATGTGGACCGCTCAATCCGGGACGCCTCCAGCTTTGTGGAGACTAATGTGCGGGGCACATTTACCCTGCTTGAGGCGGCAAAAGAGCGGGGATTGAGAAGATTTATCCAGGTCAGCACCGATGAAGTCTACGGAAGCGTCCTTAGGGGGAAATCCCGGGAATCGGACCCGCTTTTCCCAAACAGCCCCTATTCGGCAAGCAAGGCCGCGGGAGACCATCTGGCGAGGTCATACTATGTAACCTATAAGCTCCCTGTCATTATTACCCGATCTTCAAATAATTTCGGGCCTTATCAATATCCGGAAAAAGTAATACCTTTATTCATCACCAATTTATTGGAAAACAAAAAGGTGCCGCTTTACGGAGACGGTTTGCACAGGAGAGACTGGCTTTACGTTCTGGATAACTGCCGGGCAATTGATTGCGTGCTTCATAAAGGAAAGGCCGGAGAAGTTTATAATATCGGGATGGGCAGAGAAATTACTAATATTGAGCTCACCCGGAGGATCCTGAAGCTGATGAAGGTTCCGGAAAGCTTTATCTGTCCGGTAAGAGACAGGCCCGGACACGACCGGCGCTATGCCCTGGATTGCCGCAAGGTTAGGGCGCTTGGCTGGAGGCCGAGTTTTTCTTTTGCGCAAGGATTAAGCTTGACCATAGATTGGCATAAGCAGAACAGGCAGTGGTGGAAAAGATTAAAAAACGCGTCTTGATAACCGGAAGCCGGGGGATATTGGGAAGGGCCTTGGTAGAGCGGTTAAAGGCAAAATACAAAATAGCCGCCCTTACGCACAAAAACTGCGATATTACTGATAGCAAAAAAGTAGCGGCGATATTTGCGCGTTTTAAGCCCGAGATAGTTATTCATAGCGCCGCCTGCACTGATGTGGATGAGTGTCAGAGAGACCCTAGGAAGGCATACGCGGTAAACGCCCAAGGGGCGGTAAATATCGCGAAATCCTGCGCATCCTTGGGCGCGATTTTAATTTACATCAGCACAGACTACGTGTTTTCCGGTAAAAAGAAAACCCCTTACCGCGAGACGGACGCGACCGGCCCGCTAAGCATTTACGCTAAAAGCAAGCTTATGGCTGAGAAGTCTGTAAGGCGTTTAGTGAAAAGGCATATTATTGTGCGCACCTCCTGGATTTTCGGCAAGGGCAGGAAAGGCTTCTTGAATAATGTTCTATCCTGGGCAAAAAGCAAAAAGCGCCTGAAAATTGTTTCAGACAAATATTCCAGCCCGACAAGCGCGGATGACCTTGCCGCGGCGCTGGATAGGATTATCATTCGGATGGGCGGCAATGGGTGGAAGGATAGATTTTTTGGCACTTATCATATTACAAGCTCAGGATTCTGTTCCTGGTATGGCTGGGCCAGGTACGCGCTTAAGAATGTTAAGGCAAAGGTTAGGTTAGAGCCGATAGGGATGGCCCAGATGGGTTTCGCCGCGCGGCGTCCGCCCTTTTCGGCCCTGGACAATTCCAAATACAAAAAGACTTTCGGCATAGGCTTAAGGCCTTGGCAGAAAGCAGTAAAGGAGTATATCAAATGCGTATGCAATTAGAACAAAGGATAAAAGATAAGAGCGCGCTAGTGTGCGTGATTGGGCTGGGTTATGTGGGTTTACCCTTGGCCGTGGAATTGGCAAAGAGCGGATACGCTGTGACCGGCATTGATACGGATAAAGACAGGGTAAACAACGTCAAGAACGCCATTCCTTATATTTTGGATGTGGATATTGAGGATATAAAACGGCTGGTAAAAAGCGGGGCCCTGTCTGCTACTATTGATTTCAGAAAATTGGCCCACGCCGATGTGATCATTATCTGCGTGCCTACGCCTTTGAAGCGCAAGATGCAGCCAAATATCAGCTATATCAAGCAGGCGGTGATGAAAATAAAGCAGCATTTAAGGAAGGGCCAGCTCGTCATTTTAGAAAGCACCACCTATCCCGGCACTACCGATGAGGTTATTTTGCCTCTATTGGAATCTACCGGCCTTAAGTGCGGTAAGGACTTTTTCCTGGTTTTTTCACCGGAAAGAATTGACCCGGGCAATGAAAAGTTCCCTTTGAACAAGATTCCCAAGGTGGCAGGAGGGGTCACCCCGGAATCCGCGCAGTTGTTTAAGGCGCTCTATGAGCATATTATTGAGCGGGTGGTGGTGGTCTCAAGCCCGCGCGCGGCAGAGACGGTGAAGCTCCTGGAAAACACCTTTCGCTTGATCAATATCGGACTGGTAAATGAGCTGAGTATGATGTGCCATAAGATGGGCCTGGACGTTTGGGAGATTATTGATGCCGCTAAAACTAAGCCCTTTGGCTTTATGCCATTTTATCCCGGGCCGGGAGTCGGCGGGCACTGCATCCCGAAAGATCCTTTGTATCTTTACTGGAAGGCCAAACTGCACGGGTTTAAATCACGTTTCATAAAACTAGCCTCAGACTTGAATTCCGCGATGCCGGAGTATGTGGTGAGCCGGTTGCGCGAGCTTAAGCCTCTTCCCGGGGCAAAGATTCTGGTATTGGGGGTAACCTACAAGAAAGACGTAAAGGACCTGCGTAAATCTCCGGCTCTTGAGGTCATTGATTTGCTTAAAAAGCACAACGCCGAGGTTTCCTATGCTGACCCGCTCATACCCTATCTTAAATTTGAGCATTATAACCTAAAAGCCGTGGATTTGAACGGAGAGAATCTTGCCAGGATGGATTTCGTTCTTCTGGTTACCGACCACAGCCAGTTTGATTACGAACTAATTCTCAAACATTCTAATAAGATTTTTGATACCCGCAATATATATAAAGGAGTAAAAAGCGACAAAATAACCCGCCTATAGCCTTTATTCTTACTGGGTAGTTTTAGGGACGGTTCGGGATTTCACCGCGAGCCGTCCCTTTTTGTTTTATGCAAGCGGATGGGTTGGATTTATAACATTGCATTATTTAGTAATAGATGTAAAAGAATGTAAAATATGCCTTGACAATTATAAAGAAATGATGTAAATTATAAACCATTATGATGTCAGAAACATTGATGACTATAGAAGATTTGGCGCGTTATTTGAAGGTGAGAAAGCGCACCATTTATGAATGGCTGAGGGCCAAGAAAATCCCTGCCTCCAAAGTTATCGGCCAGTGGCGTTTCCGAAGGGACAGGATAGACAAGTGGCTTGAGCAGGGCAATTAGTAAAACCATTCCCACCTACGAGGCGGGAAACGGAAGGAGCGGCTATCTATGTATTTTAAAAAACTGGAATTATTCGGATTCAAATCCTTTGCCGAAAAAACCGCTTTACATTTTGAGCCCGGGATAACCGCGGTAGTGGGGCCTAACGGCTGCGGTAAGAGTAACGTTTTTGATTCCATCCGCTGGGTTCTGGGGGAGCAGTCGGTGAAATCATTGCGCGGCTCAAAGATGGAGGATGTAATTTTTAACGGCACCGAAAATATTCCCGCCCTTGGCTATGCTGAAGTATCCTTAACCTTTGCTAATGAGAACAAGGCCCTGCCTATTGATTATGACGAAGTAACGGTAACCCGCCGGCTCTTTCGCTCCGGCGAAAGCGAATATCTGATTAACAAAACACAGGTGCGCCTTAAGGACATCTTAGAGCTTTTTATGGGTACGGGTATCGGCGCGGAGAGCTACTCTTTGATTGAACAGGGCAAGATTGACTTGATATTAAGCTCGCGGCCTGAGGACAGGCGCCTGGTTTTTGATGAGGCCGCCGGCATCAGCAAGTATAAATCCCAGAAGCGGGAGACTACGCGTAAGCTTGAGGACACAGAGCAGAATCTCCTGCGCATAAACGATATCATTCTTGAGGTAAAGCGCCAGATAAATTCCCTGGAGCGCCAGGCGGCAAAAGCGCGCCGATATAAGGAGGTTTTTGAGCGGCTAAAATCCCTGGAGACCCAGGTATCCGCGCTCGCGCTTAAGCAGTATCAGGAAAAGCAGGATGAATTAAATCAGCAATTGAGCCGGTCTATCGGCTTGGAGTCTCAAACCGCGCAAGGTATTGAACAGTTGTGCAATGAAGAGTCAGCCCAGAAGGATGAACTCAGGCAATTGGAAGAAAAAGTAAGCTCGGTGCGCGCGAAGATTGCCGAATTGGAAAATACCATTTCTTATGACAGCCAGCAATTGGGTTTTAACCATGAGCGCGTAGAAGAAGCAAAAAAGAGGATCCTTGCCATAGATGAGCAGAGAAAAGCCCTGGC
>SCPY01000056.1 GCA_004299495.1 bacterium
TATCTCGCATCTTGATTTACTGCGCCTTTTGGGGCGGGCCCTGCGAAGGGCAGGCATACCTTTCGCTACTTCGCAAGGGTTTAGTAAGCATCCCAGGATTTCTATTGAGCGGGCGCTAAAATTAGGCGTAGAGAGCGAAAATGAAAAAGCGGAATTTATATTAAGGGAGGATATCCCCGCGGATGTTTTTAAGGAGAGGATGCGGGGAGCGCTTCCGGACGGAATCAGGATTAAAGATGCCGCGGTAAGGAGAAAATGAACGAAATCTTAGTGAATGCCGAGATGCAGGAAAAACGTGTTGCTACTGTGAAGAATGGGGTCCTTGATGAATACTATATTGAGCATCCTTCCGATAGGACCATTGTGGGAAATATCTATAAGGGAAGGATAGATTCAATCGTTCCCTCAATCGGGGCCGCTTTCGTGGATATCGGCATGGAGAAGAAGGGTTTTCTTTATCTCACGGATATTGTTGAGCCGATAGAGCCGATTGCTCCGGTAGAGCATAAAAAGAGGGAGTTTAAAAAGGGCGAAGAGGTTTTGGTCCAGGTAGTCAAAGAGCCCATCAGCACCAAAGGGCCGCGGCTGACCACCCATATCGGCCTGGCCGGAAGATACCTGGTTTTGATGCCTCAGGATTCTCATCGGGGGCTGTCGCGGCGCATTGAAGACAGGGCTGAGAGGCAGCGCCTGTTGGGGCTTTTAGAAGAGGTCAAGGTCCCCACCGAGATAGGGTATATCATACGCACCGTCGCTATCGGCAAAGACATCCGCCAGCTTAAACGCGATGTGTTATTCCTGCTTAAGCTTTGGGCTAAGATACGCTCATTTTCCGAGAAAAATAAGGCCCCGGCGCTGATTTATGAGGATTATGATATAGTGCTTCGCGTAATCAGGGATTCTTTTAGCGACGAGATTGATAAGCTGATCGTTGACTCTAAGGATGAGTTCAGGCGCCTGCATCAATTCCTGAGCGTTTTTTCCCAGGAGCTGATCAAAAAGATAGAATTCTACAAGGAAACAGCGCCGCTCTTTTCGGCTAAAAACATAGAAAGGCAGATAGATAAGATTTATGAGTCCAAAATCTTTATGAAATCGGGAGCTTATCTTATCATTGAACCTACCGAGGGGCTGGTAGTCATTGACGTAAATTCCGGCAGATTCCGCAGAAAAAGCAACCCTGAACAGATGGCATTGGCGGTCAATTCAGAGGCCGCCAGGGAGGCAGCCAGGCAATTGCGGTTGAGGGACCTGGGAGGGATTATCGTCATAGACTTTATTGATATGGAGCGCGAGGAACACCGCCGGGAGGTTTTAAGGGTGTTAAAACATTCCTTAAAGGACGATAAGGCAAAATATGAAATTCTGGGCATATCTAAATTCGGCTTAATAGAAATGACCAGGGAGAGGGTTTACCGGACCATTGAAAGCCTTTCTTATAACGATTGCCCGTACTGCCGCGGCAGGGGTAAAATAAAGTCGGTCTCTACCATGGCTATCTGGACTCTGAAGGAGCTTAAGAGGATGATTCTGGAGTCGCCCGGCAGGAAAGAGCTTCAGGTGAGCGCCAATCCCGAGGTGATAAATCACCTCTTAAGGGAAAGCGAGAAATCTATCGAGATGCTTGAGAAGCGCTATAGGTTAAAGATTGGCTTTACCTTGGCTCCTCACGCCCATATCGAGGAAGTCAAGATTGTATAAACTAAAGATAAAAGGAGCGATACGATGTACGCGATAATTGAAACAGGGGGTAAGCAATATAAAGTAGCTAAAGACAGCGTTATAGAAATAGAAAGATTAGCGCCTAAGGCAAAATCAGAGATTGTCTTTGGTGATGTGCTTCTGGTTGGGAAAGGCGATACCGTTATGGTAGGCGGGCCGCTGGTAAAAGGAGCAAAGGTTACGGCTGAGCTTCTGCGCGACTTTAAATCTGAGAAGACGATTTCCTTTAAATTCCGCCGCAGAAAGAACAGCAAGAGCAGGAAGGGCCACCGTCAGCTCTTAAGCCGGGTGAAGATTAAGGAAGTGGTTTTAGGTTAATTACCGGTTACCTGCCTGCCGGCAGGCAGGCGAGTTATTAGCATGATAGTTGTTGGTATATTTCTATGCCTTTTGTAGATAATGTAAAGATTGAGGTTAAGGCCGGGGGAGGAGGCGACGGCTGCAAAAGCTTTTATCGCGATAAGTTCGACCGGTACCCCAAGGCCGACGGAGGCGACGGCGGCAGGGGAGGCAACATTGTCATCCGCGCGGACAGAAACCTCTTTACCCTATATGATTTCAAATACCGCAAGCATTTCTACGCGGACAAGGGTGGAAACGGCGGGCCAAACCGAAGGAAAGGCAGGGATGCCGCGGATAAGGCGGTCCTTGTGCCTCAGGGCACTACGGTAATTGACTGCGCGACAAACGCTCAATTGCGGGAATTGCTTGAGGATGGCCAGGAAATAATAGCGGCGATAGGGGGCGGCCCCGGCAAGGGGAGCGTGCACGCCAATCAGGAGGAAGACTGCCAGGGGCAACCGGGCGAGCAGAAGGAATTACTCTTAGACTTAAAGATTATCGCGGACGTAGGCCTTGTGGGTTTTCCTAACAGCGGAAAATCAACCTTAATCTCCCGCATTTCTAACGCCCATCCCAAGATTGCCAGTTATCCCTTTACCACCCAGGCGCCCGTATTGGGGATAGTCAACGCGGGCGTAAAATCTTTCTCCGTGGCAGATATACCCGGATTGATCAAGGATTCGCATAAAGGCAAAGGCCTGGGAGACCGGTTTCTGCGCCATATTGAGCGGACCAAGGTTTTGCTGCATCTGATAGATATGGCCGGAGTTGATGGAAGAGACCCGCTTGATGATTACGCGGTCATTGACGATGAATTAAGGGCTTATAGCTTGAGCGTCTACAAGAGGCCGAGGATCCTGGCGGCAAATAAGATGGATTTGCCGCAATCACAATCCAACCTGGAGCGTTTTAAGAAAGCGGTGAAGAAGAGGATTTTTCCTATCTCCGCGCTATCCTCAAGCGGCCTGAAGGACTTAATCAATGCACTCAAAAAAGAGCTTTTCGCGCATAGTAGTTAAGGTTGGCTCAAGCCTGATGTGCGCGCGCGACGGCCGGCTGAACCTGCGCTATCTCAGCGCCATAGCGCGCCAGATAAACGCCTTATTGGAAAATAAGAAAGAAGTGGTTTTGGTATCTTCAGGGGCTATTGCCTGCGGAATGTCTTTATTAAATCTTAAGCAGCGGCCCAGAGAGATTGCCGGCTTGCAGGCAGCCGCGGCAATCGGACAGAATGAGCTGATGGGCATTTACCGCAAGCTGTTTGGCGGCCACAAGCGTATCTGCGCCCAGCTTCTGCTTACCTGGGAAGATTTTGAGGAGAGGCCGCGGTATTTAAATGTTAGAAAGACGGTGCTTACCCTGTTGCGCCGGAAGGCAGTGCCGATTATCAATGAAAACGATACCGTAGCCACCGATGAAATACGTTTTGGCGATAACGATAAGCTTTCCAGCCTCATGGCAAGCCTGATCGGCGCCGATCTGCTGATTATTTTATCCGATGTGGAGGGATTGTACCGCCTTCCCGGTAAAGAAGTAATCAGAAGGATAGAAAAGATAACTCCGGAAGTAAGCGCGCTTTGCTGCAATACGGATAAACAAACCTGCGTAGGAGGGATGTCCAGCAAGATTGAGGCAATTAAAATCGCCTCTCATTCCGGCATACCGGCGATAATCGCAAGCGGAAAATCTCCAGATGCTATTTTTAAGGCCGCCTCCGGGCAAACAGTAGGGACATTATTTCTGCCGCAGGGTAAAAACCTGGAGGCCAGAAAGCGCTGGATTGCC
>SCPY01000057.1 GCA_004299495.1 bacterium
GACGGGCCGGCTACTTTATGAAATTTATGCCGATGAAAACCGCACCCCTGTCAAACTAACAGATATACCAAAGGTGGTAAAGGATGCAACTATAGCTATAGAAGACAGCGAATTTCTCTCTCATCAGGGTATTTCCATCCGCGGCACGCTGCGGGCGCTTTATCATGATTTAACCTCTGATTCACTGGAGGGAGGTTCAACAATCACCCAACAGCTCGTCCGAAGCGCACTGCTTACACCGGAGAGAACTGTCATCCGTAAAATTAAAGAAATAGTCCTTTCTGTCTGGACAGAACACGTATATTCCAAATCCCAGATCCTGGAGATGTACCTAAATCAAGTCCCATATGGCGGAACCGCCTGGGGGGTAGAGGCTGCCGCCGAAACTTATTTCGGTAAAACTGTAGGAAGGCTGGATCTGGCTGAAGCTGCTTATCTTGCCGGCCTGCCTGCCGCTCCCACGCGCTTCTCTCCATATGGCGCCCATCCGGAATTAGCCAAGGCACGACAGGAGGAAGTTTTAAAAAGAATGACCGACCTGGGATTTATAAAAGAAAAGGCAGCGCAAGAAGCTAAAGATGAACAATTAAACATCAGAAAACCAGCCATCCCTATCGCTGCTCCCCATTTTGTGATGTATGTCAAGGATATTTTGGAACAGCAATACGGACCTAAACTGGTTGAACGGGGGGGACTGCGTATAATCACCACGCTTGATTTAAATATCCAGGAAATGGCCCAAAGAGCAGCATCTACTCAAATTGAAGGTCTAAGGTCTTTAAATGTCGGCAATGGCGCGGTTCTTATCACTAACCCTAATACTGGTGAAATTTTAGCCATGGTCGGCTCCAGGGATTATTTTGACCGCGAAAACAGCGGGAATGTAAATCTCACCACGGCTTTACGCCAGCCGGGTTCGTCCATAAAAGTAGTAAACTATGCCGCGGCATTGTCGAGCGGATTTACCGCAGCTTCCATACTTGATGATTCACCCATTAGCTTCCGTCTGTCGGGCCAAACTCCTTATACTCCGGTTAACTATGACGGGAAATTTCACGGACGCGTCCCTTTGCGTGTAGCTCTTGCTTCTTCCTACAACATTCCTGCCGTAAAAGTTCTGGCCTCAATCGGGGTAGATAAAATGATAGCGCAAGGGAAACTTATGGGTATTGAGAGCTGGACCGATGAAGGGCGTTTTGGCCTGTCGCTTACCTTGGGCGGGGGTGATGTCACCATGCTGGATATGGCTAAAGTATACGGTACTCTGGCTGCCGGGGGCACAAAAAATTCACTTACGCCAATTCTTAAAATAACTAACTGGCGCGGAGAATCTTTGCCTCTCCCCACCCAAAAGGAAGAAGTAAAAGCTGTTTCGCCTGATATTGCCTTTATTCTCTCCAATATTTTATCGGATAATGCTGCACGGACTCCGGCTTTTGGCGCAAATTCCGCCCTGGTTATACCTGGAAAAACTGTGGCTGTCAAAACCGGCACCAGCGATAACAAGCGGGATAATTGGACGATCGGTTACACACCTGATTATGTTACGGCGGTATGGGTAGGCAACAAC
>SCPY01000058.1 GCA_004299495.1 bacterium
TAATGAGCCTGCCGAGGCACTTTGGCGCCGGGTCATTAAATATAACTTGGACAGTTTCAATAGAAGAACAGTTTTACCTTATCTGGCCGCTTCTGTTCTTTTATCTGCCCAAACGTTTCTTTAAATACCTGTTCCCGGCAATAATAGCGCTCTCCGGATTTTTTAGGCTAAGCCATATCGGGCAGATACAGGCAATGAAGTTTCACACCTTAAGCGTCATCTCCGATATGGCTATCGGAGGCTGGGCTGCGTATCTATCGTTTAATTCAGCTAAGTTCAAGGAGGCATTTGTTAATCTGAAATCCTTTCAGATAGCGTTTATATACGCATTTTGCATTTCGCTTATTTTGTGGGAAAATTATTTGTTTAGCGGCACAGCCTTGATTGCGCTGCGCAGAGTAATATTTTCGGTTTTTTTCGCTTTTGTCATACTCGAGCAGAATTTTTGCGTAAACTCCCTGTATAAAATTTCTCGGTTAAAGAAGGCCTCGGAGCTGGGCAAATATACGTATGGTTTATACCTGCTGCATCCGATAGTGCTGACGCTTTGTTTTAACGGCCTAAGGTTCTTCGAGGTGAGCGCGGATGGGCTTTTAATCGGGGTTCTGATGGGCTTTTGGGTTTTTGTTATTAATGCGTTGTTAAGCTATGCAAGCTACCATTTTTACGAGATAAGGTTTTTGCGTTTAAAGGAGCGTTTCACACATATCAGGAGCGCCGTTGTTTAGGCAGGAAACAGGAGGGCTGATAAATTGAACGCGGACAGAATTCAGGAAACAGTAAGAAGCGTTTCTGTGATAGTGCCGGTGCACAATGAAGAGGATAATGTGCGCGCCTTGACGGAATCGCTTTCAAAGGTTATGCCGGGTTTAAGGCTGAAGGAGTGGGAGCTTATCATTATTGATGATGGAAGTAGCGATAATACCTTTGCCGCGCTGACGGAGCTTAAAAAGGAATCTGGCCATCTTAAGGTTATCAGCCTGCGCAGGAACTTCGGTCAGACCGCTGCCTTGGCTGCCGGTATAGATTACGCCAAGTTTGAGGTGATTGTCACTATGGACGGGGATATGCAGAATGACCCGGCAGATATACCTTTGCTTCTGAAGAAGATAGAGGAAGGTTATGACGTTGTCAGCGGCTGGCGCAGGCGCAGGAAAGACCGTTTCTTAAGTCGCAGGGTGCCTTCTTATTTCGCAAACCTGCTTATCTCAAAAGTCACCGGAGTAAAGCTGAGGGATTATGGATGCATGCTTAAGGCATACCGCAAAGAGATAATTAAAGACGTTCAGCTTTTCGGGGATATGCACCGTTTTATACCCGCCCTTATCAGTTGGAAAGGAGTGAAGGTGGCGGAGATTGAAACACGGCACCACCCGAGGAAATTCGGCAGGACAAAATACGGCCTGGCCAGGACCTTTAAGGTGGTGCTGGACCTGATCACGGTAAAGTTTATGATCCGTTTTATTTCAAGGCCGATACAGATGTTTGGGCCGTTTGGGCTTTTGCTTATGAGCTCCGGGTTTCTTTACGGTTTGTTTTTGACCGGCCAGAGGGTTTTTTTTCATCTG
>SCPY01000059.1 GCA_004299495.1 bacterium
CCAGCGTCAGCCATATGGGTTTTGTTGTCTTGGGCCTCGCGGCGCTTACCCCAATCGGCTTTAGCGGCGCGGCTTTGCAGATGTTCAATCACGGGATTATTACCGGGGCAATGTTCTTATTAGTAGGCGTGTTATACGACCGGGCGCACACCCGAGACCTCAATGCCTTCGGAGGGATAAGGCAGGTGGCGCCGGTTTTTTCCGGAATCCTGATATTCTTTTCCCTGGCATCTCTGGGCCTGCCGGGCTTAAGCGGATTTGTCAGCGAGTTCTTGTCTTTATTGGGCGCGTTCAATACCTTTAGGCTGTTTACCATTATTTCTGTTATCGGTATTGTGATTACCGCCGGATACATCCTTTATATGCTCCAGCGCCTGCTCTTGGGCCCCTTAAATGAAAAATGGAAGAATTTTCCGGAAATAAACACCCGGGAAATTATTACCCTGGTTCCGCTTTTGATTATTGTTTTAGCGTTAGGGGTTTATCCCAGGATTGCCCTGGATATTATTAATCCGGCATTAAATCAAATTCTAACCTGCACGGGAGCTTTGCTTAAGTGAACTTAATTTTAGACCTAAAGTTTATTCTTCCGGAAATTATCTTGACCGCCGCGGCAATCTTTACGCTTCTTTTTGACTTAGTTATTAAGGACAAGCGCCTGATTGCCTATTTTGTCCTGTCTTCGCTGGCAATCGCGCTTTTATACCTGACCAGGATTCCCGCGCTTAACCTTAATCTCTTCTCCGGGATGATAGTCTCGGACACAATCGCCTTATTCTTTAGAATCCTCTCGGTAGCAATTGCCATAACCGTAATCCTGATTACTTTTGACTATAAGGAGATTTCTTCCGGCTATCGCCAGGAATTTTTTTGCCTCATGCTTTTGATTACCTGCGCGATGATGCTTCTGGCAGGCTCAAATAACCTCTTAATGATTTATCTGGGGATTGAGTTTCTGGGGCTGATTTCCTATATTATCGCCGCCTATTGGCAGGGGAACTTAAAATCAAGCGAGGCAGGCCTAAAATATTTTCTTATCGGTACCGCTTCCTCCATCACCATGCTTTATGGTATTTCGCTTCTTTACGGCCTGACCGGCAGTTTAGATTTGACTACCATCAATGCCATTCTTTCTCAGGGTAATTTCAGCCCGGCAATGATTTCCGTGGTCATCCTTACGGTTTTGATCGGCCTGGGCCTTAAAATCGCGATGGTGCCGGTGCATTTCTGGTGCCCGGATGTTTATGAGGGAGCGCCGACTCCGGTAACCGCATTTTTTTCCGTGGGGCCGAAGATAGCCGGATTTGTGGTCTTATTAAGGTTTCTCTTTGTGGGAAGCAGCTTTTTTTCCCAGCATTGGGCGCACCTTTTGGCAATCCTTTCCGTTGTCACGATGATAGTGGGTAATCTTACCGCCCTTCCCCAGACCAACATCAAGCGCCTCCTGGCTTATTCTTCCATTGCCCATGCCGGATACGCCCTGGTCGGCTTGGTAGTAGGCAAGGAGATAGGCCAAGCCAGTCTCTTTATCTATCTTTTAACCTACGTGATCATGAACTTAGGGGCCTTTGCCGCGATTATCGCCATTTCCAATAAGCTTAAAAGCGATGAAATCAAGGATTATGCCGGCCTTTCGGTAAATTCACCTTACCTATCCGCCATGTTAACCGTATTTCTGCTTTCCCTGGCCGGAATTCCGCCTTTGGCAGGATTTATCGGAAAATTCTATATCTTCAGCGCCAGCCTCAAGGAGGGGCATTTAGATTTGGCAATTGCCGTAGCCATTAATAGCGTCATCGCCGCCTTCTATTATTTCAATGTCATCAGGACAATGTATCTTCTGCCGGCGCAGACCAGCGCCCAGATAAAGCCTTCCCCATCACTCAACCTCGCTTTAGTGGTTACCCTCATCTTCATCCTGGCCTTTGGCCTCTACCCCAAGCCCCTCATAGACTTCGCCACGCATAGTTTATCCTTAGTAGCGCCATAACCAAAATAAATTATCGCAATTTAGCTCACTACATCCCGCTACGCCTTTATTTGTCCCCCCGAACTATAGCGTTAACACATAAGGCAGAAATCAAATCTGTTTGCCAAAGAATAGCGTAGTAGTATAATAAGGAAACAAGGCAAAGCAAACTAAGCGGCAAATATAAAAATGAGGCTATCCGCATGGCTTAATAAAGAGATTAGAAAGAATATGAAAGGGTGGGTTTTTAGATTTGTAGGTGTTTAAATGCTTGTTTTTATTGATGAATCAGGAGACCCTGGATTAAAAATTGAGTCTGGATCAAGCAGGTATTTTGTTATTTCTTTGGTAGTTTTTGAAGACCATAAAGAAGCTGAAAGCTGCGATAAGAGAATTTCGCTTTTAGGCAGGGAGCTGGGATATCCCGATGGCTTTGTTTTTCATTTTAAGGATAATTCCCATAAAATGCGCCTGTCTTTTTTAGAAGCAGTCGCTCCATATGACTTTAATTATTTTGGTTTTGTATTAAATAAGGACCCAAATAAACTTTGGGGTAAAGGCTTCCAATTTAAGGAATCTCTCTACAAATCAGCATGTAGTTATGTTTTTGAAAATGCAAAGCCATATTTAAAAAATGCCATTGTTGTGATAGATAAGAGCGGGCATGAAGTATTTCGAAGTCAGCTCGCCTCCTATCTTAAAAGGAAGATTAATGACAAGGCAGATAATATAATAAAAAAAGTTAAGATGCAACCTGATAGGGGGAATAATTTATTGCAGTTGGCAGACTACGTGGCTGGAGTTATAAATAGGTATGTTCAGGGTAAGAAAGGATCCGATGAATACAGGCGTTTTATTGCGGCAAAAGAAATCAATGTGCAAATATGGCCAAAATGAAAAAAGCCTGTTGAAAAACAGGCTTTTTGGAATTGAGTCCCTATCCCTTGCGGGCACGCACGCCATAAAGGCGACTAATCGAGACTCAATCAATTCCACTCAAAATATACCATACTATAGGAAGTTGTCAAGATTTATTTATTTTTTTTCTTTGTGTTTTTTTATTATTTTATTATTATTAAGCTTTTTCAAAGAGTATTTAAGAAATGAAGCTAAAAACTAAATTTAAGCAAAAAGAAACAGCCATTGTCGAAGAGGGGAAGAAATCAGCCGGCATAAAAAGCTGGCCGGAGGATGACAGGCCGCGCGAGAAATTGCTAAAGAACGGCGAACATACTTTAAGCAATTCCGAGTTGTTAGCAATTCTCTTAAGGAGCGGAGTAAAGGGTCAAAGCGCTATTGACCTTGCAAGAGAAATTCTGCAGAAATTCAAAACATTCCGCAATCTGTCGCACACAGATTTGGTCCAATGGAAGGAATTTAAAGGATTGGGCCAGGCCAAAATCGCCCAAATAAAGGCGGCTATTGAAATCGGAAGAAGATTTAGGGAAGATGAGGTTAAAGAAAATCAACCCAGAAGCGGTACAGTTTTAGGGGAGGGGTCAATCTTATTTCTGTTCTAATAGGAACATGTATTGAAGGTGGAGGTTATGACCAAAAGACAGATCATTAGCGTAAGCAGGAGAACCGATATTCCGGCTTTTTATGCGGAATGGTTCATGAGCAGGATACGAGCTGGATATTGTTCTGTAGTTAATCCATTTAATGCAAATCAAGTTTCCTATGTTGGCTTAAAACCTAATGATGTTATAGGATTTGTTTTTTGGACTAGGAATCCTCAGCCGCTCCTTAAGTATCTACCCGAGCTTGATAAAAACAGATACAAGTATTATTTTCAATACACACTCATTGGTTATCCAAGGGAGATTGATCCAAAATGTCCTCCAGTAGATTCTGCGGTAAAAACATTCAAGGAATTAAGCAGACTGATTGGCAAAGAAAAAGTTATCTGGCGCTACGACCCTATTTTGTTATCCAATAAGACATCGTATCAATGGCATACCAAGCAAGTCGATTCTCTTATGAAAACACTCAGTGGCTATACCGAGCGTCTGGTGATCAGTTTTATTGATCCTTACCGCAAGACTAAAATTAGGATGGATAAGGAAACCAGCGATTCTTTTGAGCTTTTCCCGAATGTCTATGATGTGCAAACCTATAATAAAATTGCTGAGCACATGGGCAGTGAGGCAAAAAAATATGGCCTAGAGGTTCAGTCTTGCGCTGAAGGTGTAGACCTTAATAAATATGGGATAAGTCATGGTAAATGTATAGATGATGAATTATTCAGCAGAATAATTAGGGCGCCACTCTTGCTAAAAAAAGACCCTTCGCAGCGAGAAACGTGTGGTTGTGTAATGTCAAAAGATATAGGCGTAAATAACACTTGTTTATTCGGGTGTAAATATTGCTATGCAACTAGCAGTATCAAGTCGGCCCAAGATAATCATAGGAAACATGACATGAAATCTCCATCCTTAATAGGTTGGTTTGATGTGCCGGAACCAAAAAAACAAAGTCAAGCTCAACCTGAGCTGTTTTAATGACTATACAAAATCCTAAATATCAAGAGCACATTGTTTCCTGGAAAAGATTGAGAGATGAAATATTTAGAAGCCAAGACCAACAGCAGATGCGTACATTGTTTTCTGATCCTGATTATGAGAAGGTTGTCAAGGAGGTAGTGCGCAAATTAGATAAGTGGACAGTTACGAAACTTCTTGCGATGCTTCGAAGTGGGCTTATTAAGAGTCGTATCCCGATTCTTTCCCGATGGCTAGACTTGAGCTTTTTTGACCGGTATCTGCCGAAGGAAGCCTTCTCTATACATCGGCTTCAAGAGGCTCTGGGAAAAATAGCTTCTCAATATACGTCCAAGGTGGTTTCAACAAAATTAGAAGATATCTATGACCTTTGTGCTTATTCGTTAGTTTATGGGGCTCGATCGGTTGCTAGCATACAAATAGCCCTATTGGAGTACTTTTTAGATTCTAGTAGGGTATACTTTGACGATACTATAAGAATTCTAGATTTGGGTGCTGGAACGGGATCTTCGATATTCGGCATAGTATCTTTTTTAAAAAAGTATAGTAAGGAATCACCATTATTCCGAGCTAGAGTAAAAAAAATTGTAATAGAATTTGTTGAAAAAGAAAAGACACATCATGATTTCTGTCATGAAATGCTACGGTACATAGTAAAAACATGCTCAGAGCTTCCCAAGATTAATTTTGTTTCTCATCAGCAGAAAATCGAAGATTTCCTTGGACAAGGAGGTTCTGAAAAGTATGATTTTGTTATAGCTTCAAAATCTATCTCCGAATTAGAATGTTTGCAGCAAGGTACGCTAGATTGGGGAAAATACACGTCTTTATTAGGCAGCATCTTAAATCGGATTGACCAAGAGGGTGTGTTTATTTTTATCGAAACTCCTTACTGGAGTAATCCTATTAGACGCAAAATGATTTCTAAGACAGTAAACATTATTGACGAAGTAGGATTCTTTGTATATTCGCCATGTATTAAAGATCGCAAGTCTTGCTCAACTAACGGATGTTCCGCATGGAGAGTTTTTAGATATCTAGAGCCTGACTCCAGCAGAGAAATAAGGACACGGGGAAGAGATGTTGAAAAATTTTATTTATTCTTGATTACTAAAACTGAACATTCGATAGCAGATGATATAATACCGACAGCCGAAATGAATATACGTGGAGAGCTTAAATTTATAGGCCTTTTTCATCCTCTCCAAAATAACTACAATGCATGTATTTCTGCCGATCTTGCAGTTAGATATTCTGAAAATTTAAGAGGAAAATATCTTTTTAAGAACTCTTATGATGAGTTTTGGGTATTTGGTTTAGATATAGAACAATATTGGGATCAGATAACCGATATTTAGGGTCTTGCAGGAAGCATCCCGGTTTAGAAAAGGAAAAAGAGGGGAAAAAAGGGGTCAGAGTCATTTTCTTTCTTAATGGTTAAATTAAAGCGGAGTGATTAAATGCCCTGGGGAGGGGTAATCCGCGAAGTGGCAGCGAATGGGGTACTAACTTATTGAATTCGTGTTCTTCATAAGGATTTCTCTAATGAAAAGTATGGGGTAATATGGTATAATGACCCGTTAAGAAAGACGATTATCGTGAATAATTTAGACCTTAGTATAAAAATATCCGGAGAGGCAGGGCAGGGGCTGCAGACCATAGGCGGGCTTCTTTCCAAGGCCTTTAGCCGCAAAGGCCTGAATGTCTTTGCCAGTCAGGCCCTGCAGTCAAGGATTCGCGGCGGCCATAACTGGTTCCAAGTGCGGCTCGCAGACAGGCAGGTTTTAGCGCCGGTTGACTCAACCGACATCCTGGTTGCCCTGGATAAGGAAAGTGCCTGTCATTTAAAGGAGCTTAAGCAGCGCTCTATTGTTATCTTTGACTCTACGCTTGCCGCGATAGAGCCGCCAAAAGGGCGAAAGCTGGATATTCCCCTTGAAAAAACCGCCAAGGATGCCGGGGGCACAAAATTGATGAGTAGCGCGGTTGCCGTGGGGGCGGTCCTGGGTATTTTAGAGCTTGATATCAATGTCTTGTTTGATTTACTCCGCGAGAGTTTTGGGGCCAAGGGGAAAGAAATAGCCGAGGCCAATATCAAAGTAGCCCAGGCCGGGTATAATCTTACCTATCGCAAAATCCCGCGAAATAAGCTTCTTTCCTTAAATAACGCGAACCAGGAGAAAAAAATGCTGGTTGGCGGAAGCGAGGCAGTGGCCTTGGGGGCATTGGCAGCCGGTTGCAAATTAATCTCCGCGTATCCGATGAGCCCTTCTACCGGCATAATGACTTATCTTGCCTCTAAAGAAGATGAATTCGGTATCGTAGTAGAGCAATCGGAGGATGAGATTGCCTCTATCAATATCGCTTTGGGGGCGTCTTTTGCCGGGGCGCGGGCAATGACTGCCTCAAGCGGCGGAGGATTCGCGCTGATGGTTGAGGGCTTAAGCCTTTCAGGTATGACCGAGACGCCTTTGGTGATTGTGGACGCGCAAAGGCCGGGCCCTGCCACGGGACTGCCCACGCGCAGCGCGCAGGAAGATTTGGAATACGCGATTTTTACCGGCCACGGAGAAACGCCCCGGGCGGTGCTTGCCCCCAGAAGTATAGAGGACGCCTTTTACGCGACAATAAAGGCATTTGACCTGGCAGAGAAATACCAGATCCCCGTGATAATTCTTAGCGACCAGTTTATCGCTGATTCTTTGCTTACCATAGATAATCTGGATGTAGATAATATAAAAATTGAAAGGCACATCTTAAGCAATGAGGAATTAAAGAATACCGGGGATTATAAACGCTATCAGATTACCAAGTCCGGAATTTCGCCGCGCGCCCTCCCCGGGAATCCTCATGGCTTAGTGGTAGCGGACAGCGATGAGCACGATGAAGAGGGCCATATCACCGAAGACCTGGATTATACGCGGCCGGAGATGGTGAAAAAGCGAAATAGAAAAAACATCGGCCTGTTAAAAGAGATGTCCGCGCCCTTATACTACGGCCTAAAAGATGCCAGAAACATCCTTGTGGGCTGGGGCTCAACTTTTGGCGCGCTTAAAGAGGCGGTGGATATCTTGAATTCAGAAAATGGAAAAGTAGGCTTAGCGCATTTTAGCGAGGTTTGGCCGCTGAATAATAAATATTTTAATTTCTTAAAAAAAGCGAAATTTGTCTGTGTGGTAGAGAATAATTTCCGCGGCCAGTTCGCGCGCCTGGTTGCGGCTACTACCGGAAAAATAATTGAGAATAGAATAAATAAGTTTAACGGCCTGCCCTTTAGCGCGCAAGAGATAGTTAAAGAATACAAGAAAATTAGAAAAAAGAATGGTTGATTTAAATACCTTTGGAAAATTTGAGACTGCCTGGTGCCCGGGTTGCGGGAATTTCGGCATTCTGGACGCGGTAAAGGATGCTTTGGTGAAAATGCAGCTTGACCCGCACGGCATTGTCCTGGTTTCAGGCATAGGCCAGGCGGCAAAACTGCCGCATTATCTTTTTTCTAATGTCTTTAACGGCCTGCACGGCAGGGCAATACCGGCGGCAACCGGTATAAAAATAGCCAACCGCAAATTGGTAGTTATTGTTACCTCCGGAGACGGGGATATTTACGGCGAAGGCGGAAACCACTTAATTCATGCCATTCGCAGAAATATTGACATCACGGTAATTGTGCATAATAATCAGGTATACGCCCTGACTAAGGGCCAGGCGTCTCCTACCAGTGATTTAGGGTTTGTCACCAAAGTTCAGCCGCGCGGGGTGATTGACGCGCCGGTACACCCCTTAAGCCTGGCCATAGCTCTTGGCGCGGGTTTTGTGGCCAGGAGCTTTGCCGGAGATAAGGAGCATCTCTCTTTGATGATTCAGGAAGGGATAAAACATAAAGGCTTTGCCCTGATTGATGTTTTGCAATGGTGCGTTACTTTCAATAAGAAAAATAATTTTATGTGGTATAAGCAGCGCGCCTCAAAATTAGGCCCTGATTATGACCCGCATGATAAAATCAAGGCCTTTGAGAAGTCTCTGGAGTGGGGCGATAAAATCCCTGTCGGCATACTCTATAAAAACGGCAGGCCGCCTTATGAAGAGGCCCGCGGATTGATGAAAGATGAGCCGCTTGCGGAAAGGCCGATCAATCCTCAAGGAATAAAACCGATACTGAAGGAATTTTTATAAGATGGATTACGATTACAACCGGTTTTTGTCTTCGCTTGCGAAAAGCCAATGGGAGCGGATTGGCTTAAAGCGCCGCGCCGGGGTGGCCGTTCCGCTTTTTTCGCTCTATTCATTAAGCAGTATCGGCATCGGAGAATTGCGCGATTTAAAGCTTGTGGTAGATTGGTGTAAGTTGGCCGGGATGAGCATTATCCAGTTATTGCCGCTTAACGACGTGGGTTTTAATTTTACTCCTTACGATGCCCAGAGCGGGTTTGCCCTTGAGCCGATGTATCTGGCTATTGAGTCGTTATGGGGGGTGAGCTTAAAGTCATTAGAGTCTTTCGGAGGAGAGATTAAGCAATTAAGGAAAAGTTTTCCGACGGGCGGCAGAAGAAAGAGGGTTAATTACAAGATAAAGCAGGCAAAATTAGATTTGTTGTGGAAGATATTTAAAGATAATCAGGAATTTTCCGGGGAGTTTAAAAATTATATCCGGGAAAATAAGTTCTGGCTTGAAAATTACGCCCTATTTAAGGTTATCAAGGAGAGAAGCTCTGAAAGCTCCTGGGAGGCCTGGGATAAGCCGTTACGCCAAAGAGAGCCGATAGCGCTTTCGCGGTTTGAGAATGAGAACTCAGAAAAAATACTCTTTCATAAATGGCTGCAGTGGCAGCTCTATGAGCAATTTAAAATGGTAAAGGAGTACGCGCGAAGCAAGGGGGTGCTGTTGATGGGGGATTTGCCCTTTCTGGTATCCCGCGATAGCTGCGATGTCTGGGGCAGGCAGGATTATTTTAAATTAAACCTGGCAAGCGGAGCCCCGCCGGATATGTATTTCGCTCAAGGACAGCGCTGGGGAATGCCGGTATATAACTGGGATAAAATCGCAAAAAGCGATTACGATTTTATCAAAGAAAAGCTAAAGTACGCCGAGCATTTCTATGACCTCTTTCGCGTTGACCACGCGGTAGGGATGTTTCGGGTCTGGACTATTGCCATGGATGAGCCGCTTGCCCATGCCGGGCTCTGCGGAAAGTTTGATCCTCAGGACGAAAGCGTATGGGAGGCCCAGGGAAGGAGGCTGCTGTCGGTGTTTACCTTAAACACCCGTATGCTGCCTTGCGCGGAGGACCTGGGTGTTATCCCTTATTGTTCATTTAAGGTCCTGGAAGAATATGGGATTCCCGGCACAGATATTCAGCGCTGGATGAAGGATTGGGGAAGAAGCTATGATTTTAAGCCGCCCGAACAATACCGCGGCGCCTCTGTCGCCGCCATCTCAACCCATGACAGCTCTATCTTGCGCAACTGGTGGGACTATGAGGCCGGTACGGTAGATGGGCAGCTTTTCCGGCGTAAATGCCATGAGGCCGGGGTTCATTTTGAATCGGTGAAGGATAGAATATTTGATATGGAAAACTCTCTTCACGGTCGGCTTCGCTGGAAAGGGCAGGTGCATTCTCCGGCGGTATTATTAAACGCCTTGGGCTGCCAGGAGGAAAGGTGCAAAGACATAGTTAATTTATATAGAGAGTCGTACGGCGAGAAAAAGAAATTCTGCGCCTATTTGGGGCTTGTGGATGAGCCCAAGGATAGCTGCCCCAATGAGCTGATCAGGAAGGCGATAGAGAAGGCAAGCGCGGCCAGCTCCATATTCAGCATCCAGCTTTTGATAGACTGGCTTTCTATTGATTGTATGTGCAGGTGCGATGACTGGAACTGCCGGATTAACTTTCCCGGGACTATTCAAGAAAAGAACTGGTCGCTGGTGATGGATTTATCCTTAGAGGAGATGTTAGACCTGCCCATAAATAACGTGATAAGAAATATAAATACAAGAGCGTCAAGAAGCTAGCCTTGGCTTCCGCTTAACAGGAGAGAGTGCCTCGAGATGGATTTAGGTGAAATAGCGGTTCCTTTGATTGTCTTCGCGGCCCTTTTTGTTTTTGGGCTGGGCCTGAGGAAGCTGCTGCTAAAGGCCCTTAGGCAATGGACGAAAGAAGGCCGGGTGGGCTTTGAGGATAAGCTCATCCGCCGCGTAAGGCGGACCGTAGAAACTTTGTGGTTATTGTTTTGCCTGTTTATCGCTCTTACGGCCTCTTCTGTCCCTCAGGACATAACGGAGCTTATCAATAAAATTATCTTGGCGGTGAGCATCGCCCTGGTTACTTTTACCTGCGCGCATCTTGCGGTAGCGTTCATCAGGAAAGAGCCGGGAGGGGGAGAGCCGGCGGAAGCGGTAGCCTCTCTTATCGGTAATGTTGCCAAGATAGCCATTTTTGCCTGCGGCGGCTTAATTATCTTAAGCAATCTGGGGATATCCATAACCCCGCTGCTTGCCGCCCTGGGAGTGGGCGGCCTGGCGGTAGCCCTGGCATTGCAGGATACCCTTTCCAATCTTTTTGCCGGCCTGCAGATAACCTTTGCCCGGCAGGTCAGGATTGGCGATTATATAAAAATTGAGGCCGGGCAAGAGGGCTATGTGGAGGATATCAATTGGCGTTCAACTAAAATCAAGACGCTGGCCAATAATATGGTTATTGTGCCTAATGCCAAACTCACCCAGTCCATTGTCACTAATTATTCTCTTCCGGACAGGGAATTAGCGGTTACTCTGGAGGTAGGGGTGCATTATGACAGCGACTTAGATAGGGTTGAGCGCGTCACGGCTGAAGTGGCGCGGGAGGTGATGAAAGAATCGGCTGCCGCGTCTTCGTTTGAGCCTTTTATGCGATACAACCAGTTGGGCGAATACAGCGTTAATTTCACTGTTATCTTAAGGGCAAAAGAGTTTACCGAACAGTATCTTATTAAGCATGAATTTATAAAAAGATTGCACAAGCGCTATAAAGAAGAGGGAATCATTATACCTTATCCGGTAAGGGCGATAAACTATGCCCAGGAGAAATCAGGAGGTTGAATGTTATGTTTATTCTTGCTAATTTTATAGAGGCGGCAGCGCAGATTTTTGGCGTATTGCTTACGATTTTATATTGGCTTATCCTTATCCGCGCCCTGATTAGCTGGGTTAATCCTGACCCCTCTAATCCCATTGTGCAATTTCTGCTGAAGGCCACAGAGCCGATTCTGGCTCCCATCAGAAGGCTGCTTCCTCTGGACTTCAGGTTTGGCATAGATATCTCGCCTATCATTATTTTTCTGGGAATTATGTTTTTGAGGTCGTTTCTGGTGAGGACTTTATTGGAAATAGCGGCGAGAATGAGGTAGAATAATGAAAAATTTTCTTATCGCGTTTGTATTTTTCGCGGGGGCAGTTACTTTTATGAATATCAATTCCGCGCCGGCCCAATATGATACGGAAGAGAAGGGGCGGGAGGATGCTGACGCGCCGGTAGAAGTAAAAAACAAGCTTTGCCCGGTAACCCTGGCTAAGATTACTACCGGAGATAAGTTTACTTATACCTATGAAGGCAAAACCTACCGTTTCAGCTCTCGGGAGGCTATTGAAGAATTTAAGAAGGACCCTAAGAAATACTTGGAAGTGTGGGAGAAAAAAGAAAATTCCTACAAGATAAATATTCTCTATGATTAAAGAAAGGAGAGGTGAAAAATGCTTAAGACTATTGTTATCCTGGTAGTGATTTTGCTTTTAGCGGCTTTTTTGCTCAAGAACAAAGGCGGCGGGTGCGGCTGTGGCGGAACAACCCCTGAAAAAAAGGCTTGAGAAGCTAAGAGGTATCATAATATCCTTCAGGAAGGCAATCGTTGCCTATTCCGGAGGGGTAGATTCCAGCTTTCTGCTTAAGTGCTGCCTGGATTATCTGGGGAAAGATAATGTCTTGGCGGTTACCGCGGTTTCGCCAACCTACACCCGGAAGGAATTAACAAAAGCTAAAGAGATCGCGAAAGGCTTAAGGGTGTCCCATGCCATTATCAAAACAGAGGAAGTGGATAATCCCAATTTCCGGTCTAATCCCAGGAATCGCTGTTATTATTGCAAAACAGAGCTTTTCTCCAGGCTGAAATCCATCGCCCAAAAAAAAGGCATTGATTTTGTCTTAGATGGGACAAACGCGGATGACCTGAAGGATTATCGCCCCGGGCGCCAGGCAAAGGAAGAGCTGGGAGTGCGTTCGCCGCTGGCAGAATCCGGGTTGCATAAGGCAGATATCCGGCAGCTTTCCAGAAAATTCGGCCTTGAAACCTGGGACGCCCCGCAAGCCGCCTGCCTTGCCTCGCGGTTTGCCTACGGCCAGGAGATCGCGCCCGAGGATTTAGGGCGGATAGAAAGAGCGGAGGATTATCTGCGCTCCCTGGGTATTAAAATGGCGCGGGTAAGGCATTATGTGCTTACCGATAAAACCAGGTTGGCGCGGATTGAGGTGGATAGGGAAGAAATCCAAATAGTCACAAGTTACAAGCTACAAGTCGCAAGTCAGATAAAGAAGTTGGGCTACAATTATGTTACTTTAGATTTAGAAGGTTACCGCACGGGAAGTATGAATGAGGGGATTACGGATATAGTATAATTTTTAGGAGGTATTTTCGATATGGAAAGAATCTATTTAGACTACGCGGCGACAACGCCCTGCGACCCGCAGGTGCTTAAGGCGATGGAGCCATATTTTACCGAAAAATTCGGCAATCCTTCCAGCATCCATTCCTTTGGCCAGGAGGCAAAAAAAGGAATTGAGGACGCGCGCCAGAATCTGTCCGATTTTCTCGGGGCAAAGCCGGAAGAAATTGTCTTTACCAGCGGAGGGACAGAATCAAACAATTTTGCCATTTTCGGGGCGGCGAGCGCCTTAGAAAAGAAGGGAAATCATATTATTACCAGCGTAATTGAGCACCATGCCATAACCGAACCCTGCAAGGCCTTAGAAAAAAGAGGGTTCAGCGTAACCTATGTGAAGGTGGATAAAAATGGCTTGGTTGATCCCTGTGATGTCAAGAAGGCAATCACGGACAAGACTATCCTTATTTCCATAATGCATGCCAATAATGAAATCGGCGTTATTGAGCCGATTGCCGAAATCGGCAAGATTGCCAAAGAAAGAGGAATTGTCTTGCATACGGACGCGGTGCAGACCGTTGGCCATATTCCTGTCAATGTCAATGAACTAAGCGTGGATTGCTTAAGTTTATCCGCGCATAAATTCTACGGTCCGAAAGGAGTGGGCGCGCTGTATATCCGTAAAGGTACCCGCGTAAACAGGTTCTTGCTTGGGGGAGACCAGGAGAAGGGCAGGCGGGCCTCAACGCACAATGTCTCCGGGATTGTGGGGATGGGCAAGGCAATAGAATTAGCCGGGGACAAGATGAAAGAGGAGGCGGATTTTCAGAGCGGCCTGCGTGATAAGTTAATCAAGGGATTGACGGAAAAAATTGACCGGAGTTATCTTAACGGGCACCCTGCGAGGCGCCTGCCGAATAATGCGAATATTTCTTTTGAATATATTGAGGGCGAGTCAATATTGCTTAATCTGGATATGCTGGGTATTGCCGCGTCAACCGGCTCTGCCTGCACCTCAAGCTCTTTAGAGCCGTCTCATGTGCTTTTGGCTATCGGGCTTCGGCCGGAGAACGCCCACGGCTCGGTAAGGCTGACTCTGGGCAGATGGACGAAACAGAAGGATGTGGATTATGTGATAGAAGTCCTTCCTGGAATTGTGGATAAATTGCGCCAGATGTCTCCGCTCTATGAGAAAAAATAAGATATGCTAAGCGTAGATTATATAAATAAGGCCGCGGACAAGGCTTTAGCCGGTAAAGGGCTTACTTTAGAGGAAGTTAAGAATCTGCAGACGGCCTCAGACGGCCAAATATATTCTCTTTTTGCCGCGGCCTATACAATCAGAAAGAAATTCCGCGGCAATAAGGTTGAGCTGTGCGCCATTACCAATGCCCGTTCGGGGGCTTGCTCGGAAGATTGTTCTTTCTGCGCTCAATCCAGCTTCCATAAGACAAAGGTTCCGGTGTATCCCCTCTTAGAGGAAAATGAAATATATGCCCGGGCAAAACGCGCGCAGAAGGCCGGGGCAGGTTATTTCTGCATTGTTACCAGCGGCAAGGGTGTAAAGGATAAAAAAGGTTTTTCAAAGATATGCAGAGTGATTTCTAAAATCCGATCTAAACTTAAACTGCATGTTGATGCCTCGCTTGGCGAATTAGATTTTACTCAATGCAAGGCGCTTAAAGAGGCGGGGTTATTCCGCTACAACCACAATTTAGAAACCGCGCGCAGTTTTTATCCCGCGGTATGTTCTACCCATAATTATGCTGACCGGCTTAAGACTATTGAGAATGTGAAAAAGGCGGGCATAGAGCTTTGCTGCGGCGGCATTTTCGGCATGGGTGAGACCCGGAAGCAGAGGTTAGAGCTTTTCTTTGCCTTAAAAGATATTTCTCCGGAATGTATTCCGGTGAATTTCTTAAATCCTATCTCCGGCACCAGATTTGAGAGAAAAAAGCCGCTTACGCCGCTTGAGTTCCTGAAAATCGTAGCTATCCTGCGCTTTATTTTTCCAAGGCAGGAAATAAAAGTCTGCGGCGGAAGAGAAGCAAACTTAAGAAGCCTGCAGCCATTTTTATTTTTGGCAGGCTCAGACTCCATCATTATCGGAGATTATCTTACCACCAAAGGCAACCCTCCTTACCAAGACCTGCAGATGGTCCGCGATTTAGGCCTGCGCACAAACTAAACATATGCTACAGTTTCAAAAGGAATTAACCGCGCTTCGCTCAAAAGGGGGCTTGCGCGAATGTAAATTTATTTCTTCCGGCTGCTATGCCTATATCAAGATTAACGGCAGAAAACTCCTAAACCTCTGCTCCAATAATTATCTTGGCCTGGCGGATGATAAGCGCCTGAAAGACGCCGCGATACAGGCAGTCAGGAAATTCGGCGTAGGCGCAGGCGCGTCAAGATTAGTCCTGGGAGGAAATACCCTGCACAAGCGATTAGAAAAGGCATTAGCCGATTTTAAGAAGCAGGAAGCGGCTTTGGTTTACTCAAGCGGTTACAGCGCGAACCTGGGGATTATTCCGGCTTTTGTGGGCAGAAGAGATCTGGTATTCTCTGACCGGCTGAATCACGCCTCAATTATTGACGGGATTATCTTAAGCCGCGCGGAACTGGTGCGCTATCCGCATAAAGATACGCGGGCGCTGGAGGAATTGCTCATGGCTCATAAGCCGGAGGATAGAAGCCAAAATAGATTAATTATTACCGATAGCGTATTCAGTATGGACGGTGATATCGCGCCGGTCCCGCAGCTGGTAAATCTGGCTAAGAAATATGATTGCCTCTTAATGATAGATGAGGCGCACGCAACCGGAGTCATGGGAAAAAATGGCAGAGGGGTTTTAGAGCATTTTGGCATAAAGCGCGATGAGCGGATAATCCAGATGGGCACCTTAAGCAAGGCCATCGGAGCGCTTGGCGGCTTTGTCTGCGGAAGGAAAGATTTAATAGATTATTTA
>SCPY01000060.1 GCA_004299495.1 bacterium
CAAAGAAAATCTCTTTCTCAAAGGCAAGTTCATCGCCCACGATGCCTACAACCAATTCATCCTTTTCCCTAAGCATCTGCCTTATGCCCTCATAAGCCTTATCCAGGGATTCCTTCACCTGGGGATGCGTTAGGGGATAAATTTTGGCTAACTGCAGGCAGGAAATTAAGTCTTTTATCGCGCTTTCAATCTTTTCCAGCATTTTATGCCTCTAAAGCCGCGAGCGCGGCTTTTCTCATATTCCTATTCCAGAAAAATCTCCTGACGCTCAAATCCTTAAAGCGCTGCTTAACTGCCGGAGAATCCATCTTTTGCGCGGCAATTTCTATATTTTCCTCTATGATATTATTCCTTATTCCGAATGGATTAAAGATATCAAAAAGTACTGCCAGGGCCTCTTCCTGCGCGGCAGCTTCCGCCGAAAGGAGCAAAAACGCTTCCTGCCTTAAGGCCGCGTCTTTTGCCTTAAGAACAGAAAACAAAAATTCTTTATCGCGCGCTTCTATTCCGCGCATCGCCTTCAGCGCTTCTACCTTTATCAAGAGATGGGAAAAAGAAAATATATATTTAAGGATTGCCAGGCCTAAATGAGAATGGCCCAAGCTTAAATCCTCTATTATTGCTTTAAGAAAATCCAGATCCGCGATTCTTCTCAGGCAGGCGTTAAACTCTGTAATACCTTGAGGAAATAGTTTCAGGTATAACTGCAGGGCGCGCGGATTAACCCGGCGCTCGGAAAATATTTTCTTCAGATAATCATCTTTGCCTAATGAGCTCTCGGTGAAAGCCTGCAGGAAATATTCAAAATACTCAAGCTCTCCTTCTTCCAGGGCGGCAGTTTCCACAAAAGTTAAAATTTGTTTTCTGAAAGGGTTAAAAACGGAAGATAAGGCAGGGCTGTCTTTTTCCCTGGCCTTTGCCATCTCCAGAAAACCTTTCATGAATTCAAAATCCCTGTCCTTGGCCGCCGCGGCCCATTCATCCGATAGCTTTTCTAAAACTTGCGCCAGCCTTGTTTTGCTGATTTCCCAGCCCATTATATTCAGCATAAGAAAACGATAATTCCTTTGTACCGCTGGGCGGTCAAGTATAAGCGGCTCTGCGCGGGCCCGGTCTCCGTCTTCGTAAAAGCGCGCCAAGGCCTTAAGATACGCCGCGGGAAGAGATTGCCCGGCCTGCATACGGAAGAGCTCTCTCATTTTCTTTCTAAGCGAGGGGGTCAGCTGGTAGGTTGAAACTCCGGAGGACTTCTTTGAAAGAGCTCCGGCAATTTCTTCTTCCTGCTTCTTATCAACGAGATTGATAAATAAGTTGAAGTTTGAGGCATCAAACCGTTCATCGGATATCATCTCCTGCCATAAAGTATCCGCGAGTGCCTCCGGCCCCAGATCTTTTAAGAAGATACGCAATTTCTCAATTTTGTCCTGAGGCATCTCCTTAAAGCGCATAATCCGGACGGCTAATTCTTTGGCACA
>SCPY01000061.1 GCA_004299495.1 bacterium
GTGCAGGATAACTCCTATCCGATTTCCCGTCCGCTGCTTATGTATACCAAAGGCGCTCCGCAAGGGATAGCCAAGGCCTTCGTGGACTTTGCCTTATCGCCGGAAGGACAGGAGATTGTCAAAAAGACGGACTTTGTCCCATTGAAATGAATCTGCGCGGCTTTAAAGAATTCATTATTGAGAAGCTGATCTTTTTGAGCGGGATCGCCTCCATACTTTTCGTTATTCTGATTTTTGCCTTTCTTCTTAAAGAGGGAATCGCCTTCTTTAGGGAAGTTCCTGCCGGGGATTTTATCGGCGGTAAATACTGGTATCCCATCTCTGACCCGGAGCGTTTTGGGATACTGCCGCTTATATTGGGCTCATTGCTGGTTACTTTGGGGGCCATTTTTATCTCGGTGCCGGTAAGCATTGCTTCGGCTTTTTATATCTCAGAGGTAGCTCCGGTAAAGATAAAAGATATCTTAAAGGCCGGGATTGAGATGTTGGCGGCCATACCCTCGGTGGTCCTGGGCTTTATCGGGATGACCACCCTGGTTCCCTGGGTAAAGAAAGCATTTCACCTGCCTACCGGGCTTACCGCCTTATCCGGCTCAATTATGCTGGGGCTGATGGCTATGCCTACCATTATCAGTATATCCGAGGACGCCATCAACGCCGTTCCCAAGGCCTATAAAGAAGGGGCCCTGGCCTTAGGGGCAACCCGCTGGCAGGCAATGTACCGGGTAGTTATTCACGCCGCGCTTCCCGGAATAATCGCCGCCTCAATGTTGGGCATCGGCCGGGTAATCGGGGAAACTATGGCGGTAATGATGATTACCGGAAATGCCGCGGTCATCCCGCGGACCTTTTTACAGCCGGTGCGCACCCTCACCGCCACCATTGCCGCGGAGATGGGGGAGACGGTGCACGGCTCAAACCACTATTATTCCCTCTTTGCCATCGGGATAATCCTTTTTGTGCTTACCTTTGTTATCAATATTACCGCGGATATGTTCCTGCACCGTAATAAAAGATGAAGGCTATCGCCAAGCAGAAAATCGCCTTTAGCATCCTCTTTCTCTGCACCGTTACCGTGGTTTTGCCGGTTTTGTTTGTCTTGGGTATCATTATTAAAAACGGCGCAAGAGGGATAAGCTGGAATTTCTTGACCGCTATGCCTTTTGACGGGATGCGCCAGGGGGGGATCTATCCGGCAATCATCGGGACATTGTATCTGGTGTCATTGTCAATAGTGTTTTCTCTTCCGGTGGGGGTAATGGCCGCAATATATCTTAATGAATACGCCAAGGATAATCTCCTTACCCGCCTGATTCGGCTGGCGATTGTGAACCTGGCCGGTGTTTCTTCGGTGGTCTATGGGCTTTTTGGGCTGGCATTATTTGTTACCTTTATGAAATTCGGGGTTTCAATTTTATCCGGCGCGTTGACTTTAGCGATAATGAATCTTCCGATTGTGATTACCGCCTCAAGGGAAGCATTGGCGAGCGTGCCATATTCGTTCAGGGAGGTAAGCTATTCTCTGGGCCTAAGCCGATGGCAGACTATCCGGCATTCGGTATTGCCTTTCGCTATTCCCGGGATACTCACCGGCGCGATCCTCAGCTTAGCCCGGGCAGCGGGAGAAACCGCGCCTATTTTATTTACCGTAGCCGCTTTTTATCTTCCCAAACTTCCGGATTCTATTTTTGACCAGGCGATGGCATTGCCGTATCATTTATATATTATTTCCACGCAAATTCCCAATATTGCCGTAGAAACCCGTTACGCTACCGCGCTTGTCCTGATAGGCATTGTCTTTAGCATGAACATTATCGCGGTGGTGATTCGCGCCCGCTTAAGGAAAAAGAAAAAATGGTAGAAGGATTCTCCGCCGGGCAAATTAAAATCGCGGTTAAAGGGTTAAGCATCTGGTTTGGGAAGGCTTTGGCTTTGAAGAACCTGGTCATTGATGTGCGCGCGAATGAAATTTTAGGGGTTATCGGCCCGGCAAACAGCGGCAAGACTTCATTCCTGCGACAGCTTAACCGGCTTAATGAATTAGAGGCGAATTTTCGCCTAAGCGGAGATGTGCTGTTGGATAGCAAAAATATCCGGCAGATAAAAGCTGAAAGCTTGCGCAGAATGGTGGGGATGATTTTCGCCCTTCCTCAGGTGCTTCCCATATCCATATACGATAATGTTGCCTACGGTGTGCGTATGCACGGCGGCAAGAGCAAAAGTGAATTAGACGCTATAGTTGAAGATTCGCTTAAGGCGTCATTTTTATGGGATGAGGTAAAGGACAGGCTGAAGGACTTAGCCACAAAACTCTCCGGAGGCCAGCAGCAGCGTTTGTGTATTTCTCGCACTCTCGCGGTAAGGCCCGAAGTGGTGCTATTCGATGAACCTTGCTCCGGGCTTGACCCGATTTCCACCGCCAAGGTAGAAGAGTCAATGCTTAGGCTTAAGGAGAAATATACTATTGTTCTGGTGACGAATAACACCAAGCAGTCGGCCCGGGTAAGCGACCGCACGGCCTTCTTTCTTATGGGCGAGCTGGTTGAAATAGATAAAACGCATAAATTGTTTACCGCCCCCAAGGATAAGCGGACGGAGG
>SCPY01000062.1 GCA_004299495.1 bacterium
GGTAAAATCAAAGAAGTCTATCAAGCGTTGAAGGCAGTTACTCTTAAAATGGACAGGCTGCTTTTCTGCGGTAAGGGTAAGATAAATATTACGGGCATATGGTTACTTTTGAAAAGATAAAGAAGGTACTCCTTTCTCACAAGCAAGAGTTGCGTAAGCGCTTTAACATAAAAGAAATCGGTATTTTCGGCTCGTATGCGAGGAATGAACAAAAAAAAGAAAGCGATGTGGATATTCTTATAGAACTTAGGAAGCCCTTGGGGTTATTAGAATTTCTGGATGTTCAAGAGTTCCTGGAGCAGTTGTTAAAGTTGAAAGTGGACCTTGTTACAAAAAAAGCCCTTAAGCCGTACATCGGAAAACATATTCTTGAGGAAGTAGTTTATTTATGAAAAAGAGGGATTATCGCGATTATGTGCGGGACATTATTGATTCCCTGAATGATATTGAAGCATTTGTTGATAATGCCTCATATAGTGATTTTCTCAAAGATAAGAAAACAATAAATGCGGTAGTAAGAAGTATTGAGATAATGGGAGAAGCGGTAAAAAAGCTGCCTTTGGCCTTGAAGAATAAATATCATTCTATCCCTTGGAAGAAAATAGCCGGAATGAGGGATAAGTTGATTCATGAATATTTTGGCGTTGATTTGGAAATTCTTTGGACGGCGGCAAAAAGGGATGTGCCGTTATTAAGGGAGAAGATGCTGGAGCTTTCTAAAGAAGCAGGCGGTTAATATGCACGACTTTAAATATAAAAATAACAGGATGTTTTGTGAAGGGGTGGATATCGCGGATATTGCCAAGAAGGTTTCTACGCCTTTTTATCTTTACAGCTATTCCACGCTCTTAGGCCATTATCAGAAGCTCGTCTCGGCATTTCGTCTAAAGCGGCCGCTTATCTGCTATTCAATGAAGGCGAATTCCAATCTCGCCCTCTGCCGCGCCCTGGTAAAGAAGGGTTGCGGGCTGGATATAGTTTCCGGGGGAGAATTGTATAAAGCGCTTCTTGCCGGATGTCCCCCTAAGAAAATAGTTTATGCCTCGGTGGGTAAAACCGAAGAAGAAATCCGCCAGGCAGTAGCCAAAGAGATTCTTTTCTTTAATGTGGAGTCGGCCTCGGAGTTGGAATTAATTAATAAGGTAGCCAAAGATATAGGTAAGAATGCTTCGGTGTCTTTACGCATCAATCCCGATGTGGAGCCAAAGACACACGCCTATATTACTACCGGAAAGCTTACCAACAAATTCGGCCTTGACCTTGATACCGCGCGTCAGATTTTACGGCATAAAGATAAATTCAGCCATCTGAAATTCAAAGGTTTGCATATCCATATCGGCTCGCAGATAATTGACGCCAAGCCATATGCCCAGGCTCTAAAAAAGATACTCGCCTTTATTGATAAGCTTAAAAAAGACGGCATCGGTATTGAATGCCTTAATATCGGAGGTGGTTTAGGGATCATCTATAATGAGGAAAGGCCGCAAACCGCCAAAGAATTCGCAAGCCAGGTTTTGCCGGCCTTGCGCAAAACCTCCCTAAAAATCATTTTAGAGCCGGGAAGATTTATCGTGGGCAATGCCGGGATATTGGTAACCAAGGTTTTATATCTAAAGAAAACCCCTTTAAAGAATTTTGTGATTGTGGACGCGGGAATGAATGACCTTATTCGGCCTTCTCTTTACGGGGCATATCATGAGATTTTACCTTTAAACCGGAAACCGGAAACCGGAAACCGGAAACCGGAAAAAGTAGACGTGGTAGGCCCAATTTGCGAATCAGGGGATTTCTTTGCTAAAGATAGGCAACTGCCAAAAGTAAAAGAAGGAGACTTATTGGCAATAATGAGTGCCGGGGCCTATGGTTTTTCCATGGCTTCTAATTATAATTGCCGGCTTAAGGCCGCGGAGGTAATGGTGAAGGGGAATTCATTCTATATGGCGCGTAAGCGAGACAGTTACCTGGATTTGGTGCGCAAGGATATGATCCCGGAGTTTCTGAAATGACCCCAAGAAAGATAGAATTTACAAAAACAGTTGCCGGCGGAAATGACTTTGTGGTTATCAAAAGTAGCCTCCGGCCTCCGGCCTCCGGCCTCCGGTCTTTGGCAAAAGAGATATGCGATAGAAAGTTTGGGGCGGGGGCGGATGGGTTATTGGTTTTAGAAAAATCAAAGAGAGCGGATGTAAAAATGCGTATTTTTAACGCCGACGGCTCTGAGGCGGAAATGTGCGGCAACGGGGCAAGGTGTGCGGCATTATATCACAGCCTTCGGTCACGGCCCTCCGGACGCGGGGCGTTAATGCTAAATATAGAGACAAAGGCGGGAATAATTGTGGCAAAGGTTTTAGGGGAAAATGTGAAGATTAAATTGACCGAGCCGCGTGGCTATCAGCCGCAGGTTGCGGTAGAGATCAACGGGCGGGAACTGAAGGTGTATTCTATAAATACCGGAGTGCCGCACGCGGTGATTTTCGTGGAAGGCATAGAGCATATTGATGTCTCAAATATAGGAAGGCAAATCCGTTATTACGAGTGTTTCGCGCCCGCGGGAACAAATGTGGATTTTGTGGAAGCGGTAGATAGCGATACCATCAAGGTGCGCACCTATGAGCGCGGGGTTGAAGATGAGACCCTTGCCTGCGGAACCGGCGCGGCGGCATCGGCAGTGGTATATGGCTTGCAGTCTGATGCCTCCGGCCGAAAAAACAAGATGAATGTCATTACCCGTGGCGGGGAGACGCTCAAGGTTTATTTTGACAGGGATAGCGATAAAATAAGCACTGTATGGTTAGAGGGAAAGGTAAAGATAACCTATTCGGGGGTGTTTTATGTTTAAGGGTTCAATGGTGGCGATTGTTACGCCATTCAAAAATGGCAAGATAGACGAGAAGAGGCTGAAAGCATTAGTCAAATTTCATATAGAAAATAATACCTCCGCGCTTGTGCCTTGCGGGACTACCGGCGAATCCGCCACTTTGTCCTGGGCGGAGCATGAGCGGGTGATTGAGGTGGTTATTGAAGCGTCAGAAAAAAGAATCCCGGTAATTGCGGGCACCGGCTCAAACTCAACCGAGGAAGCGGTGATGCTGACCAAGCAGGCCGCGAAGTCAGGAGCCAGCGCCACATTGCATGTTTCTCCCTACTATAACCGGCCGACCCAGGCCGGGCTCTACCAGCATTTTAAGGCAGTGGCAGAATGCGCGGACATACCGGTAATCCTTTATAATATTGCATCGCGCACCGGGGTAAATATTGAACCGGAAACCGTGGCAAGGCTTGCCGCTGACTGTAAAAACATCGTAGGCATTAAGGAGGCTTCCGGATCTTTGGAGCAGATGTCGCGGATAAGAGCGCTTTGCCACGCGGATTTCGCTTTGATCGCGGGAGACGACTCACTTACCCTCCCGGTACTGGCTATCGGCGGAACAGGGGTGATTTCGGTGGTGGCAAATATTGTGCCCAAAGATGTCGCGCATCTGATTGAGGCGTTTGAAAAAGGAAACCTCAAAAAAGCGCAAATTCTGCATTACAAGCTGCTGCCTTTAGTGAAAGCGATGTTTATTGAAACCAATCCTATTCCGGTCAAGACCGCGATGGGATTACTTAAGCTCTGCGAGCCGGATTTGCGTCTTCCGATGTGCGCGATGTCCGCGGAAAACGTGGAGAAATTAAAGAAGGCGTTAAAAGATTACGGGTTGACGCAGAAGGAATAAAGAGATGATTAAATTAGGCGTTTTGGGCGCTGGCGGAAGGATGGGCAGGAGGATAATTGAACTTGCCGGTGAGGATAAAGATTTTAAGGTAATGCTTGCCCTGGAAAGGCCCGGCCATCCTGTCATAGGAAAAGAGATGGGCGCGATAAAAGTATCCTCAAGCGCGGATGGCATATTTTTGGTGGATGTGGCAATAGATTTTACCCTTCCCGAGGCGGCTTTAGAAAATTTAAATTATCTGCTGAAATATAAAAAACCGCTGGTATTAGGCACCACGGGTTTTAAGGATGATGAAATAGCAAAGATTAAGGAGGCGGCGAAATCCATACCGGTTGTTTTTTCGCCCAATATGTCTATTGGTGTAAACCTGCTTTTCGGATTGCTTGCGGATGTGGCTAAAAAGTTAGGAACTGCCTATGACATGGAGATTGTAGAGGCGCACCATAAGGCTAAAAAAGACGCGCCTTCGGGAACAGCCAAGAAATTAGGCCAGGTAATTTCCGATGCCACCGGAAGAAACATCGCTATCCATGCCATAAGGGCAGGCGATATTATCGGAGATCATACTGTTTTGTTCGCGGGAAACCAGGAGCGTATTGAAATAAAGCATCAGGCGCATTCCCGCGATGTCTTTGCCATCGGGGCCCTACGCGCGGCAAAATGGGTGGAGAACAAAACGCCCGGCCTATATACAATGCAGGATGTTATGAAAGGATAGGACAGAGATGAGGTTTGAATTTTCAAAACGTCTGCAAAACCTTCCTCCGTATCTCTTCGTTGAGATTGACAAAGCGAAAAGGAAGGCCAGAAGCGAAGGGAGAGATCTGATTGACCTTGGGGTAGGCGACCCTGATTTTCCCGCGCCGGCTCATATCGTGTCAAAATTATCTGAGGCCGCTAACGATGTAAAAAATCAGAAATACGCCCTTGACCAGGGAATGCCCGCCCTTCGCCAGGCAATTGCCGGCTGGTATAAAAGGCGTTTCAAGGTTATTTTAAATCCTGAAACGGAGATTCTGCCTCTGATCGGCTCAAAGGAAGGCATTGCCCATATGCCACTGGCTTTTGTCAACCCGAAAGATTATGTCTTGGCCCCTGACCCCTGCTATCCGCCGTATCGCGGCTCAACCATTTTAGCGGACGGGTTTGTCCATAGCATGCCGCTTGAGGCCAAGAATAATTTTTTGCCTGACTTTAAAACGGTACCCTTAAAAATAAGAAACAAGGCAAAGATTATGTTTCTTAATTATCCCAACAATCCCACCGCGGCCATTGCGGATAAGCCGTTTTATCAGAAAGCAATAGACTTTGCCTGTAAATATAATACGATTATCGCTCATGACGCGGCCTATTCTGAGATTGCCTACGATGGATACAGACCGATGAGCATCCTTGAGCTGGAGGGGGCAAAGGAGGCGGCAGTTGAATTTCACTCTTTGTCTAAGACCTACAATATGACCGGTTTTAGGATTGGCTGGGTTTGCGGAAACAGTGATATAATAAGCGGTATCGCGAAAGTGAAGTCAAACATAGACTCAGGGGTGTTTAGCGCCATCCAGGTAGCGGCGATTGAAGCGCTTAATGGGCCGCAGGAGCATTTGCAAAAGATGTGCGCGATGTATCAGGAAAGAAGGGATATTCTTTGTGACGGGTTGTCTTCGTTAGGTTGGAAGGTAAAAAGGCCTAAGGCCGCCTTCTATATCTGGGTTGCCCTGCCAAAAGGGTCCGGCTCACGGGAATTTGCCTCCTTGCTTCTTGAGCGCG
>SCPY01000063.1 GCA_004299495.1 bacterium
GCCATCATATCGCAGTTGGGCAAGGGGGCGACTGTCGCGATAACGCTTCCCGTCGGATAAGGCCGTAAGAGAGGAGCTGTAAATTGGCTCAGAAGCGAAAGGTGCTGGTAGTAGACGATAACGTGGAATTGTGCAAAAATATGCTGGATATCCTGGAATTCAAAGGTTATGACGCCGCTATTGTTCATGACGGATACCAGGCGATCGACGCGGCTAAGCAGGGAGGGTTTGACGTCGTGGTTATGGATGTCAATATGCCAGGGATGAGCGGGATGGATGCCCTAAAAATATTAAAACAGTCCGTCCCCGGCATGACCGTTATCCTGATGACGGCTTTTGCCAACGACGCCTTTTACAAAGAAGGGCTTAAAAAGGAAGTTGACTATAAAGTTATCCAAAAGCCCATAGATATAGACCAGCTTCTTGCTATGCTGGAGCGCGTATGAAAGCTATTGCCCTTGTCTCCGGAGGCCTGGACAGCACCCTGGCCGCCAAAATAACCCAGGATTTAGGCGTAGAATTGATCGCCTTAAATACCAGGAGCCCTTTTTGCCAGTGCAACCGCAAAAAAGAAGACGGCGGATGCACCTTTGAGGCAGGCAGGGTTTCAAGCGGTTTAGGGATAAAGCTCATTTCCATCAATACCTCCGCGGAATTCCTGGGAATTGTAGAAAAGCCTAAATTCGGCTACGGTTCGCACATGAACCCGTGCCTTGACTGCCGCGTCCTTTTGTTTAAGAAGGCAAAAGAGGCAATGCGAAAAGAAGGCGCCTCTTTTGTGATTACCGGAGAGGTTTTGGGGCAGCGTCCGATGTCGCAAAGATTAGCGGCAATGAAGCTTATTGAACGGGAGGCGGGATTAGAAGGCCTGGTAGTGCGTCCTTTGTCTGCCAGGGCCTTAGAACCGACTATCCCGGAGAAAATGGGCTGGATTGACCGGGAGAAGCTGCTTGCCATAAGCGGGAGGGGGAGAAAAGAGCAAATCGCGCTTGCCCAGGAGCTTGAGATATACGATTATCCTTGCCCCAGCGGCGGATGCCTCTTAACCGACCCAGGTTTTAGCAAGCGCTTAAAGGATTTAATGCAATACAGCAGGCTTCGCCAGGAGGATATTCAGCTTCTTAAAATCGGCAGGCATTTTCGCCTCAGGCCGGAGATAAAACTGGTGGTAGGAAGGAGCGAAGCGGAAAACAGGCGCTTAGAGGCGTTAAAGGAAGACGGGGATTTTCTTTTTCAGCCCGAGGATTTGGCCGGCCCGTCTGCGATCTTAAGAGGCGCTATAGATGGAAGCTCAATTTTAGAATCCGCCTCCAGGATAGTGGCTAAATACTGCGATGGCGCTAATGAAGAGACAAAGATTATCTGCCAAAAGAGCCCCCTACAGGAATATAAGTTTATCGTCAGCCCAAACACCGAGGAAGAATTGGCGGCCTGGCGCATTAACTGATGGAAGTAGACATAGCAAGCCATCTCAAGAAAAATATACTCTTTGGCTGCCTGAACAGTTTTCAGCTTTCGGCCTTAAGCCGGATAGCCGCCATAAAAAGATATCCTAAAGAGGCGCTTATTTTTTCCGAGGGGGACCCGGCCTTAGGTTTCTATATCATAGCGCAAGGCAGGGTAAAAATTTATAAGTTATCCGCGCAAGGCAAAGAATACATCATGCATATCGCAGACAGGCCGGGGGACACAATCGCCGAGGTTACCGTATTCTCAGGAGAAGATTACCCTGCCTTTGCCCAGGCAATTACCGATTGCGCGCTGCTCTTTATCCCTAAGAGCGGGTTTCTATCCATACTCAAGGAATACCCGGAAATCGGAATGCGGATGTTAGGAGCGCTTGCCGCCAGGCAGCGGAAGTTCGCGGACATAATTGAGGATTTGTCCTTAAGGGATGTCCTAAGCCGCTTAAGCAGGCATATCCTAAACCTGTCGGAAAAGAAGCAGAGCAATACCTTTGAGCTGGATATGCGCAAATCAGAGCTGGCCCTGAAATTAGCCACCATCCCCGAGACCCTATCCAGAAACCTCCGCAAGCTTAAAACCCGGAAAATTATTTCGCTTAAAGAGAACAAAATAACCATCCTCAATAAGGAAACCCTTCAAAGGCTCGCGGGCAAACTCCCCTTGACCTAAGTCAAGGCATAAATTCTGCATTTAAGATATACTTTTCTTAGGATTTAAGGAAAAGGGGGTTAATATGGCTGTGAAGGCTAAAAGAAAAATTGTCCGCATAGATGAAGAAAGGTGTAACGGCTGCGGCCTGTGTATTCCTAATTGCGCGGAAGGCGCGCTAAAGATTATAGACGGCAAGGCAAAACTTGTTTCCGATGTCTACTGCGACGGCTTGGGCGCCTGCCTTGGACATTGCCCTCAAGACGCGATCACTATTATTGAGCGGGAGGCGAAAGATTTTAATGAGCATGAGGTTGAGAAACATCTTGCCCGGGAAGCCGAAGAACATAAGATGTGGGAATATCTCAATAAAAATATCAAAGAAATCATTACTCAGCACCCAGAGGTAGGAAAGATTCTGGACAAATATAATATCGGATGCATTACCTGCTCTGTGGGCTCTTGCCTATTTAAGGATATCCTGGAAATACATAATCTGCGCCCCGAGGTTGAGGTTGAGCTGATATATGAGATTGAAAAAGCGCTCTTTCCGGGGAAAGAGGTAAAGCGCTACCCCATAAAGTTAAAACCGGCCAGGCCAAAGGAAGAGCTGAAGTATTCTCCTCCCATAAAAAAACTTGTGGATGAGCATGTCTTAATCAAGCGTTTTATCGCCTTAATTGATCCGCTGTGTGAATTTATCGGCGCGTCCCCTGAGGTAGACTCTAAGCTGGTTCTTGATTGCGTTGATTTTATCCGCAGTTACGCGGATAAATACCATCATATGAAAGAAGAGGATGTGTTATTCAAGAAAACCGGCGAGGGCCTGGATATTATCAAGGTAATGCTGGAGGACCATACCACGGGGAGAAATCATGTGGGGCAAGTTGTGGAAGGCGCTCAGAGAAATGATAAGGCCCGGATAATAGAGCACCTGAAGGCTTATAAGGAATTACTCACCCAGCATATCAAAAAAGAAGACGAGATATTGTATCCCTGGATCGACCGGGGTT